>JANOEG010000158.1:0-24232 GCA_031413095.1 Burkholderiales bacterium
CGATGGCGCAGAACCGCTACGCCAAGTACGCCGGCAAGACGGTGACGATCAACATCCCGGCGCATCCGCACTACGACGCGATGACCAAGCTGCTGCCCGAGTTCACGAAAGAAACCGGCATCAAGGTCGAGATCGACAAGCTGGCGATCGGCCGCCTGAAAGAAAAGCAGTTGCTCGAGATGGCCAAGCCGCAGGGCGACTACGACCTGGCCTGCTACATCGTGATGTGGAAGGGCGAGTACGTGGCCAAGAACCTCGTGCAGCCGCTCGAACCCTTCTTCGCCAATGCCGCGCTGGCCGACCCGGCCTACGACATGAAGGACATCATCCCGATTTACCTTGAGAACCTCGGCCTCGTCGGCGGACCGAAAGGTTATCTTGCCGGGCCGGGTGCCAAGCTCTACGGCTTGCCCTATGGCGCGGAAACTTCGGTGCTCGCCTACCGGCGCGATGTGTTCGCCAAGCTCGACCTCAAGGCGCCAGAAACGTATGAAGATTTCAGCAAAGCGCTGCGCGTGTTGAAAGACAAGTCCGGCATCGGCGCGCTCACGTCGCGCGGCCAAGCAGGGCACCAGTGCGTGCACGCGTGGCTGCTGCACTTGAACCCGTTGGGCGGCGCTGTCTTCGATGACCAGTGGAAGCCTCGCTTCAACGACAAGGCCGGCATCGCGGCGCTGAAGTTTTTGCAGGACGTAGTCGCCACGGGGCCAGCGGGCATTGCGGCCTACGGTCAGGGCGAGGCCAATACCGCGTTCCTGCAAGGGCAGGCCGCGATGTACCTCGACTCGACCTCACTGGCCGGCGTGATTGCCGATCCGTCGCGCAGCAAGGTGGTGGGCAACGTCAGTTGGGCGCTGCATCCCGCAGGCGTCAAACGCGCATCGCAATCCGGTGGCCTCGGCCTGACGATTCCGAAGAACGCCAAGAACGCCGACGCCGCGTTCCTGCTGATGCAGTGGCTGACGTCGAAGGCGCAAGACAAAGCGGTGACCAAACTCGGTGGCGCGCCGATGCGCAACTCGACCATGGCCGACGCCGACCTCGTGCGCCAGTACCCCGAGTTCATCGTCTTCAAGGAAGCGCTGAAGTACTCGAATCCCGATTGGCGGCCGATCATCGCCGTGTGGGACAAGATCAATGTGCAGGCCTTGGGCGTCGGCATTTCCGAAGCGCTGACGGGCAAGAAGAGCGCCGAAGACGCGCTCAATGGCATGGTGCCGCAGGTGACTGCGATCATGCGCGAGGCCGGCTACAAAGTCTGATTGATCGGCTATGCGCACGCCGCGCTGGGTTCCGCTGTTCTACGTCGGCCCCGCCGTCCTCGTGATGGCCGTGGCCTGCCTGTACCCGGTGTTGTCGGCCTTCCAGCTCGCCGGCTATGACTGGAGCATGGGCACGCCGTGGAGCAGCGCGCGCTGGGTCGGCTGGGACAACTTCGTCTCGGCCTTCGGCAACCCGCGCGTCTGGTCGAGCCTGTGGACGACGCTGCTGTTCGCGGCCGTGTGCGTCAGCGCCGAGATGGTGCTGGGCATCGCGCTCGCTCTGGCGCTCGAACATCCGGTGCGCGGCATGTCGGTCTTTCGCACGCTGTTTATCCTGCCAATGATGATCGCGCCGATCGCTGTCGGCCTGGCCTGGCGCTACATGTTCGATGCGCAGTTCGGGCTCATCAACGCCGTGCTCGCGTTGTTCGGCATTGCCGCGAAAACATGGCTTGCCGACCCGACGCTGGCCTTCGTCGCCATCGTCATCGCCGATGTCTGGCAGTGGACGCCCTTCGTCTTCATCATGATGATCGCTGCGCTGGCCAGTGTTGACGGTTCGGTCGTCGAGGCCTCGCGCATCGATGGCGCCAACTGGTGGCAGATGACGTTCCGCGTCAAACTGCCGATGGTGATGCACGTCATTGCGATCACGCTGATGATGCGGCTGATCGACGCCTTCCGCGTGCTCGAAGTGATCTACGTGCTGACCTTCGGCGGCCCCGGCGACAGCACCGAGATCCTGGCGCTGCACATCTACAAGACGGCCTTCGTGGGACAGCAGCTCGGAGTCGCCGCAGCGATCTCGGTGCTGCTGCTGGTGGTGGTGGCGCTGCTGTCGTGGGGCGCCCTGCGGCTGTCAAATCCGATGAAGAGCGAGCAGAAATGAAGCGCCCGCCGCTGCTCGTCGCTGGCCACTACACGATGCTGCTCGTGCTGGCGTTTCTCTGCGTGGCACCGATTGTCGTCATCTTCGCCACCAGCCTGCGACAGCAGGTGGCGATCTTCTCCGAGCCGCTGAACTTCCTCTTCGTGCCGACGCTGGAAAACTACCGCGCGGTCTTGCAGGAAGACAAGTTCGACCGCTACCTCGGCAACAGCCTGTTCGTCGGTGTAGTGTCCACGCTGTTCACGCTCGTGCTGGGCTGCATGGCGGCCTATGGCTTGGCGCGGTTCCGCTTCGTCGGCCGCAGCGCGGTGGCGTACACAACGCTGTTGCTGCGCACGGTGCCGCTGGCCGTGCTGGCGATTCCGGTGTTCCTGATCTGGAACGAGTGGCAGCTGATCAACAGCCTCTGGGGCGTGGTGCTGTTGTACGTTGCGGTGAACCTGCCGTTCACGATCTGGCTGCTTTACGGCTTCGTGCTGCAGGTGCCGGCGGAGCTGGAGGAGGCCGCGGCGATCGACGGCTGCGGACCTCTGCGCGTGTTTACGAAGATCCTGCTGCCACTGATGGCGCCCGGTTTGGCAGCGGCGTCGATCTTCACCTTTCGCATCGCCTGGAACGAATTCATCCTCGCCCTCGTGCTCACCGACCGCGGCACACGCACGCTGCCGGTGGCCGCATCGTTGTTCATCACCGACATGGGCGTCGATTGGGGCCGCGTCATGGCGATGGGCAGCCTGATAGCGATACCGCCGCTGATCTTCACCTTCGTCGCCGCGCGGCAGATCATCACCGGCCTGACCGCGGGCGCTGTTAAAGGCTGAGAGAGCAGGGCACTAGGTGGGGTTCGGCTCCACCGCAGCGCCCGCCTCGCGCAGGATCGCCTTGGCCAGTTCGATCACCGACAACGGCGCCGAGCCTTCGGCCTTGTTGTTGATGGTGACGAAGGCGCGGTGGCCGTCAGCGAGCGCTGCGACCACTGCCCGCGCCAACGCCTCGCGGGTTTCGGCATCGGGTGCGTGGAGCTGGTTGAACGGCGCCCACTGCGCTTTGGCCTGGTTGTAGCGCAGACCTTGGTGCAGGTTCCAGCGACAGATGAAGTCGCCGTTCCTCGTGCCCATGGCGGCCTGCACCTGGCCTGCTGCCGGCGGCATTCGATCGTGCAAGCCCACGCAGTAGCGAACATGGTGTTGTGCCAAATGGGCGGTCAAGCGCGGTGTCAACATGCGCGCGTCGCGTAGTTCGACGGCCGTCAGCGCCGTTGCCGGCATGGCCGGCACGACGGCACGCCAGAGCGCGCTGAAGCGGTCGAGCAGGGCGGTGCTATTGCGAAGCCAAACCGCCGGAAGCGGCGAGATCTGAAAAACCAGTGCGCCGAGCTTTTCGCCCAGCCCCTCCACAGCCGGGTGCACCGCCGTCGCCAGCACACGCCGCGCATCGAGGAAGAAGGGGTTGTCTTGCAACGTCGCGCCGGTATCGGCAGCACGCAAAACCGCGTCGGTGATCTCGCTCGGCGCCTTGACGACGAAGCGAAAGTCGTCGGGCGTCTGGCGGGCCAGCTTGGCGTAGGTGCCGGCATCGATGGCGCGGTAGAACGTGCGGTCGAGGCTGACGGTGCGCAACAGCGGATGGCGTGCGTAAGCGGCCAGGCCGTAACGCGAGAGATCGGATTCGCTGTACGGCCGGTCGTCCCACACGAGACCGGCCCATCCCGGGAAGTACCAGGACGACGTTCCGAGGTGCAAGCGCTTGCCGAAAAGCGCTTCGAGTTGCACCGCCAGTTCGCGCCATTTCTCGTCGACCAGCGCGGCGCCGACGCGGCCCTCCGGTGGCGACTTCGCTGCGCTGACTTCCTCTTGTTGAGCCTCGGGCTCGAAGAGCTCACCTTGAGCAGAGGCGGGCCAACGTCTTGTCATGCTTCGATGCTGCCATGACTGGCGTCATGCACCGCTTGTGGCGCTCTAACGCTCAATTATGTCAGTTGACATAATATACATCGTAGTCAGTTAAAGACATGCTGAATCAATCGAAGAAGCGCTCCGATTGACGGTCCGTCAACACGTCATGCGACGCCGCGTCTTGACCCTCACCATTGCCATCACGTTGTGCACGATCCAGCGGCCGGCAGACCCGGCGGTTCAGACTCTCCAGACGCGGCGAGGCCTCGACGGCGCGAAAAATCGCTTCAGGATCGGTGAGCAAGGCGAAAGGATTGGCGATCTGCGGGACAGCGTGCATGACGAAGATTCCTTGTGTGGTGATGCCAGCGGGCATGCATTCACTCTAGGCACTGCGTTGCCGCGCGAACAGCAGCAGCGCGTTGCAACGTCGACCGCCGGGCCAAGAAATGCACGCTAGCGCTTCACGCTTTTCTGCAAACGATCGAGAAGGAAATCGCGGCCGGCTGCGCGAGCCAAATCCACCGCATCGAGGTTGCGGTCATTCGTTGCCGAGGCCGACGCGCCGCGCGCCAGCAGCAGATCGACACTGTTTTCGGCACCGTAGCGCGCGGCCATCATCAGCGGCGTGTCCTTGCCAGGGCTCAGAGCCTCAATGGGCGCGCCTCGCTCGATCAACAAGGCCACAGCCTTCGCTTCAGGCCCTGTGGCCGCGTAGTGGATCGGCGACCAGCCTTCCTTGTGCACCTGCGCGCCACGATCGATCAGCCGCTGCATCCATGCCGTCTGGCCGCGCAAGGCCGCCATCATCAACGCCGTTTCGCCGCTGGCGTTTTGCACGTTGACGTCGAGCGCCTGGCTCTTCCAAAGCGCTTCGGCAACCCTCGGCGAATCGTCGCGCAACGCCAGGATCAGGCCCGTCTGACCTTTCGGGTCGCGGGAGTTCGGGTCGAAACCACGCTCCAGCAGTTTGGCCACACCCCGGTCATCGCCACGATTCACGGCAATGAAGAAGTCTTCATAGGAGCCTGCCCTGGCGCAAGAAACTCCAACGAAAATAATTAGATAGACAAGCTTTCTAAAGCAATACTTCATGCGACTTTAAGTTGAAAGAGACGCTCGAAGTTGGCACTGGTGGCGCTGGCCAGCGCCTCAGGCGTGACGCCGCGCAGCGCCGCCACGGCTGCCCCCACATGCGCCACATAAGCCGGCTGGTTGGTCTTGCCGCGAAACGGCATCGGGGCCAGATAGGGGCTGTCGGTCTCGATCAGCATGCGATCCATCGGCACGAAGCGCGCCACTTCGCGCAGGTCTTCGGCATTGCGAAAGGTCACGATGCCGGAAAACGAGATGTAAAAGCCAAGATCGAGCGCAGCCCGTGCCACTTCGGCCGTTTCTGTGAAGCAATGAAAAACGCCGTTCGAAGCGCCCTCCTCGCGCAGCATCGCCAGCGTGTCAGCGCTGGCGCTGCGTGTGTGGATCACCAGCGGCTTGGCAGTAGTGCCTGAAGCCCGAATGTGCGTGCGGAAGCGCTCGCGCTGCCACTCCATGTCGCCGACGCTGCGGCCGTTCAATCGGTAGTAGTCGAGGCCCGTTTCGCCGATGGCGACGACGCGCGGCAGCGCTGCAAGAGCCCGCAAATCGTCGAGCGAGGGCTCGCGCACGCCCTCGTTGTCGGGGTGCACGCCAGCGCTGCACCAAAAGTTGTCGTAGGCCATCGCCAGCGCATGCACGCGGGGGAACTCTTCGAGCGTGGTGCAGATGACGAGCGCCCGATCGACCTGGGCCGCGGCCATGGCTGCGCGCACGTCGCCGATGCGGTCGGCCAAGCCTTCGAAGGTGAGATGACAGTGGGAATCGACGTACATCGTGCGCGGTGCCAGTGAACCGCGACGAGTCTAGTTCGTCGGCAAGCTAGATCGTTTGTGTCGGCTTGGCCGACTGGATGCTCGTGCCGAGAATCTCTTCGATGCGCAGCTTCAGCAGCCGCGTCTTCTCGTCGTTGGGGAAACGCACGCCGACGCCCTGCGTGCGACCGCCCGAGGCGTTGGCCGGCGTGATCCAGCCGACCTTGCCGGCCACCGGGTAGCGCTGGTTGTCATCGGGCAGCGACAGCAACAGGTAGATGTCGTCGCCGAGGCGGTAGTCGCGTGTCGTCGGCACGAACAGGCCGCCTTCTGCGAACAGCGGGATGTAGGCCGCGTAGAGAGCGCCCTTCTCGCGGAACACGAGCTGGATGACGCTCGGCCGCGACGCATTGGGCCCAATCAGCGCACCGGGCTGGGTTCGAGGGTTGGCTGTCGTACTCATCTGGCAGGCAGTGTAGCCAATGCCTCACCCCGCCCGGGTGGCGCAACACGTGCCGTTTGCCACAGCGCCGCGGCCTGCGCCACCAGCGCGTCAACACGCAACGATGCATGCCAGGGGTGTTCGTCGTGGCGTGCGGCGCGCAGCAACTCGTTGCGCCAATCGATCAGGGCTGCCAGCGGCGGCAGTGCCGGGCGTGCCGCTGGGGCCAACGCCGCCGCATCGAAAAAGCGTGGCGCGCCGCCGGCTTGCAGGCAGAGCAGGTCGTGACAGAGCTTCTGCAGCGCCTCGACGACTCGCGGCACGGGCCATGCGCTCAGCCCGGCGGCGTGGCCACGACGCACAGCATCGGGCACCTCGGACCAGGCGGCGCCACGGACGCCCTCCTCGTGAAGCGCCAGCGCCGCCTGCGCCTGACCGCCCGCGGCAGCCAGCAGCAGCTCGGCGTCTGGGACGCCTTGCCCTGCGAGCCAAGCGCCGCCTACGGCCGCAGAAGGCGGCGCGATCGGCAGACGTTGGCAGCGGCTGCGCACGGTCGGCAGCAAACCTTCCGGGTCTGCGGCTGTGAGCAGCAGTCGCAGTCGGCCCGGCGGCTCTTCGAGTGTCTTCAACAAGGCGTTGGCCGTGACGTGGTTCATCGCCTCCGCCGGATGGATCACAAGCACTTTCGCGCCGCCGCGGGCGCTGGTCTTCTGACTCCAATCGATCGCCGCGCGCAACGCATCGATCTTGATCTCACGGCTCGGCTTGGCCTTGCTCTTGCCCTCGCCATCGTCGCTGGCTTCGGCATCGTTGCGACTCCAACCGAGGGCAATGCGCAGTGTCTCGGGCAGCAGCAGATGGAAATCCGGGTGCGAGTGGGCGTCCATCAGGCGACAAGCGGCGCAGGCGCCACAAGCACGGCCATTGGCCGGCTTCTCGCACAGCCAGGCGCGAGACAACGCCATCGCCAGATCGTACTGTCCGAGGGCCCCAGGGGCATGCAGCAGCAGCGCATGGGCGCGCATCGACAGGCCGCGCGCCAAGGGCTCGTCGAGCCAAGAGGGCCACGCGGCGTCGGTCATCGCAGAACGCCCTGCACGGCCGCGCAGACCTGCGCCCACACCTGCGGCTGTGACGGCGACGCATCGATGCGCTTGAAGCGAGCCGGATGCGCTGCGGCGCGCGCCGCGTAGCCGGCCTGCACACGCTCGAAAAACGCCGGGTTCTCGGCTTCGAACCGATCGGCGGCTCGCGCTGCCGAACGGCGCTGCGCGGCGACAGCGGCCGGCAGGTCAAACCACAGCGTGAGGTCGGGCTGCAGACCGTGGTGAACGATGTCCTCCAGTTGCGCCAACATGCCAAGGTCGAAGCCTCGACCTCCTCCCTGGTACGCGAACGTGGAATCCGTAAACCGGTCACACAGCACTGTCATCCCTTGAAACAGCGCTGGCAAGATCGAAACGTTGAGGTGATCGCGCCGAGCAGCAAACACCAGGAGTACTTCGGTCAGCGCATCCATCCGCTGATGCAACACCAACTCTCGCAATTTGTCCGCTAGCTCGGTGCCCCCCGGTTCGCGCGCCTCCAGGACGCGATGACCACGCTCGCGCAGCCACGCCGCCAGCGGCTCGATGTGCGACGACTTGCCCGCCCCGTCGATGCCTTCAAAGGTGATGAAGCGGCCTCTCATGCTACCGGCCGCGCTGGAACTGGTTCACCGCGCGATTGTGGTCGCCGAGGCTCTCCGAGAAAACGCTCGAACCATCGCCGCGGGCGACGAAGTAAAGCGCCTTGGTCTGTGCCGGGTTCAACGCAGCCTTGATCGAATTGCCGCCGGGCAGCGCGATCGGTGTCGGCGGCAGGCCCTTGCGCGTGTAGGTGTTGTAGGGCGTGTCGGCCAGCAAGTCTTTCTTGCGCAGATTGCCGTCGAACGATGCCCCCAGGCCGTAGATCACCGTCGGGTCGGTTTGCAGAGGCATGCCAATGCGCAGGCGGTTGTTGAACACGCCGGACACCTTGGTGCGATCGGCTTCGAGTCCGGTTTCCTTTTCGACGATCGAGGCCAGGATCAACGCTTCGTCGATCGACTTCAGCGGCACGTCCTTCGCCCGCTCGGCCCATGCCGCGTCGAGCTTTTTTTGCAGCATCTGCTGGGCTGCGCGCAGCACCGACATGTCGGTGGCGCCGCGGCTGTAATGGTAGGTGTCGGGAAAGAAGCGCCCTTCTGCGGGGACATTCGGCAATCCAAGAGCGGCCATGATCTGTGCATCGCTCATGTCCTTGGTCGTGGCCTTTAGCAACGGCGCCTGCGCCAGCGCTTCGCGCATCTGCTTGAAGGTCCAGCCCTCGGTGATGCGCACCACCTCCATCACCGACTCGCCGCGCAGCATGCGCTCCAGCAACTGTTGCGGCGTGATGCCGCGCTCGATGCTGTAGTTGCCGGCCCGCATCTGCGGCGCCTTGCCCGAGGCGCGGAACCACAGCCAGAGCAGCTCGGGCGGCGTCTGCACGCCGGCCTGCACCCATTTTTCGGCCACGGTGCGCGGCGACGTGCCGGGAGCGATCGAGACCTCGACGGCGTCCGTGGCCAGCGGCAGCGGCCGCTGCAGCCACCACCAGGCCGCGGCCGCGCTACCCGCGGCGGCCAGCACGACAAGCAGCAGCAGCCAGCGCAGCAATCGCATCACCATGAGGCTCCCGTGTGGTTCACACGTCATGATAATCAGCGCATGAATGCAAACGTGACAGCTGATTTCGAAGGCGCCACCGCGCTGCCCGATTGGGGTGTGATCCGTGCCAGCGGCACCGACGCGGCGAGCTTTCTGCAAAGCCAGTTGACGCAAGACGTGCTCGGGCTGGATGCCGGGCGCGCCTGCCTCGCTGGCTGGTGTTCGGCAAAAGGCCGCCTGATGGCCAGCTTCATCGTCTGGCGGCCTGCCGCCGATGAACTGCTGCTGGCGTGCAGTGCCGATGTGCTGCCAGCGGTGCACAAGCGCTTGTCGATGTTTGTGCTGCGTGCCAAGTGCAAGCTCAGCGACGCGAGCGCGGAGTTGCCGCTGTTCGGCGTCGCAGGAGCAGCAGCCACGGTCGGTGCTTGGCGACGTGCAGGCGCCTCGATCGGTCTGCCGCCGGCTCGCAGCGTAGCGCGCGCGCTTTTCGTTGGTGAGGCCCCTGCCCTGCCCGCACTTGATGCAGGCGCCTGGGCGTGGCTCGAAGTCGCCAGCGGCGTGCCGCGTATCGTTGCAGCGACCGTGGAGCAGTTCGTGCCGCAGATGGTGAACTTCGAAGTCGTCGGCGGCGTGAACTTTCAAAAAGGCTGCTACCCCGGCCAGGAGATCGTTGCGCGCAGCCAGTACCGTGGCACCGTGAAGCGGCGCGCGTTCGTGTTCGAGTCGCCCGTCGCAGCGGCGCCGGCGCAAGAGATCTTTCACAGCGACGATCGCGAGCAACCGGCGGGCATGGTGGTCAACACAGCGTCTTGGAAGGGCCGGCACTTGTTGTTGGCTGAAGTCAAGCTCGCCACGCTCGACGGCGGCACCCTGCACCTCGGCGCTGCGGACGGTTCGCAGCTCACCCGGGCCGAGATGCCGTACTCGGTGCCGCTCGAAGCGACCGCGTGAGGGGACGCAGCCTCTTCATCTACTTTCGAGTCGCGCATGAAAGCGAGACCTCGGTCACAGCAGCAGTGCGCGAGCTGCAGGCGGGTTGGCAGGTGGAGATGCCGGGCTTGCGCGGCGAGCTGCTGTGTCGAGCCGATGAGTCGGGCGATGTCGTGACGCTGATGGAAACGTACTCGTGCGACGGCGGCGTGAGCACGGCGTGGCAACAGCGCATCGAGCGTGATGCAGCCTCCAGACTTTCGACACTCGTCATTGGCGATCGGCACGTCGAAGTCTTCGAGCCATGTGCCTGATCGGCCTGGCCCTCGACGCGCACCCGCGCTTCTCGCTCGTCATCGCTGCCAACCGCGACGAGTTTTTCGACCGCCCCGCCGCCCCGCTCGACTGGTGGCGCACGTCACCGAACACACCCTGGTTGCTCGGCGGACGCGATCTGTCCGCCGGTGGCACGTGGATGGCGCTGTCGGAGCACGGCCGCATCGGCATGCTGACGAATGTGCGTGATCTGTCGCGGCAGCAAGCCGACGCGCCCTCTCGCGGCGCGCTCGTCACGGGGTGGCTGGAAGGCAGCGAGCCCACAACGCAAGGGCACAACCCGTTCAACCTGATCGGCGGCGATCTGCAAAGCGGCCGTTGGTGGTGGCGCAGCGACCGTCAGGCCATCACGCCGCTTGCGGCCGGCGTGCACGCCCTCTCGAACGCCGCGCTCAACGAGCCGTGGCCGAAGGTGCAGCGCTTGTCGGCAGCGCTGGATCACGCATTGCGCGGCGACGCCGGCTTGGAGGCGCGCCTGTTCTCGCTGCTCGGCGATAGCAGCGGAGCCGCCGATGCCGACCTGCCCGACACGGGCGTCGGCCTCGATCGCGAACGCATGCTGTCGCCGATCTTCATCACGACGCCGGACGGCCGCTACGGCACGCGCTGCAGCACGCTCATCCTCGGTGAGCGTGGGCGTCAGGGCTGGCGAATGGAAGTGATCGAGCGGACGTTTGACCGCAGCGGCGACGCCACGCAGGAGCGGCGCGTGACGTTGGCGAATTGGCCACAGTCTGGCCAGCGGCCGCCCGTCAACTGAGCGAGAGCGTCATCTCCTGATGCTCGATTCCCGCCTCTTCGAACACCGGGCCGCGCGGCTGCCAGCCCTCGCGCCGATAGAAACCCACCGCGCTGGCTTGTGCATGCAGCATGACTTCGCGGCCGCCGCGCAAACGCGCCGCCTGGACAAGAGCATCGAGCAACTGCCGCCCGACCGTTGACCCTCGCAGCGACGCAATGACCGCCATGCGGCCGATCTTGCCCACGCCAGGTGCCGTCGTGACCAGCCGCCCGGTGCCAAGCGGCACGCCAAAGCGGTTGAACGCCACCGCGTGCACGGCGCTGGCATCCGCGCTGTCGTGATCGAGCGCCGCGTCGATGCCCTGCTCCCGCGTGAACACCGCATGGCGGATCGGCGCGGCGTCGGTACCGAGCGATTCCCAGTCACCGCCGCGCACATCGACCATCGGCTCACCCGCTTCGAAGCCCTGGAGAACGTCGCGCAAGGCCGCCGGCACTGGCTTGGACGTCTGCGTCGCCGGGTCGGCGAAAACATAGACCAGTTCGCCGTGCACAAGCCGCCGCTCGCCGCGAAACACCGCGGCCTGCAGCAGCATCGACGAGTTGCCGATGCGCGCGCAGCGGATGCCGGTTTCGAGCGGCTCGTCGTAGCGCGCCGAGGCTTCGTACTCGAGGGTGGCCTTGCGCACGAACAAGTCGCCGCCGAGCGCGTGCATCGTCTCGTGGTACGGCAGCGCCAGCGCGCGCCAGTAGCCGGCCACCGCCGTGTCGAAGTACATCAGGTAGTGGCCGTTGAAGACAATGGCCTGCATGTCGACTTCGACCCAGCGCACGCGGTGGCGCTCGACAAAGCGGAAGTCCTTGCGCTGCGGCGCGGTGGTGGTCATTCGGTTTGCCTCCAGGCTTTTCTGAGCGTATCGGCCGCGAACTGCTGTGCAGCAGCGGCCTCCTTCAAGACACGTCCCATCTTGATGAAATCGTGTGTCATGCCGCGCACCAGGTCGAGGTGCACCGGCACACCCGCCATGCGCAGCTTGTCGGCGTAGGCGACGCCTTCATCGGCCACCGGATCGCACTCGGCGACGATGACGCAGGCCGGCGCAACGCCTGACAGGTCTTCGGCTTCGAGCGGCGCAAAACGCCAGTCGTGGCGCTGTGACCGATCGATGGTCTGCTCGAAGAACCATTCGATCGTGGTCGCGTCGAGCAGGAAGCCGTTAGCGAACAGGTGGCGCGAGGCGTGGGTCGCCAAGGCCGCGGTCCCGGGTGTGATCAGCAGTTGCAGCGCCAGTCCCAGCCCGTGGTCTCGCGCCCGGATTGCGGACACGGCCGCAAGCGTGCCACCGGCACTGTCGCCGCCCACGGCCAGACGGCGCGGGTCCAGGCCCAGCCTTTCGCCGTGAGCAGCAAGCCATTGCAACGCCGCCCACGCATCGTCCTGCGCTGCCGGGAATCGATGCTCCGGCGCAAGCCGGTAGTCGAGCGCGACGACCGCGCCGCCGCTGCGCCGCGCGAGCTGGCGGCACAGGCTGTCGTGCGTTTCCAGCCCGCCGACGACGAAGCCGCCGCCGTGCAGATACAGCAGAACCGGCAGTGGATCGCGTGACGGTGCATACAGGCGCGCGGGCCGATCGGCGACGCTGATGTCCTCGACACGTGGCAATGCAGCCCGTGGCGGCTCCAGCACCTCGGCGCCCTCGGCATACGCAGCCCGGGCCTCCTCGGGCGTCAGCGTGTAGAACGGCGGCCGCTTGGCGCGCTCGATGCGGTCGAGCAAGCCGCTCATGGCTGGCGTCAGTAAGTGGGTCGGTGGGGTCATCGCTGCGGTGCCCGGCCGCCCGAAGCCGCTGCGCGCCCCATCGGGCCACGAAGTGGACCGTACCGGGCCGTGGGGCAGCGAGCGAGAGCGAGCTTGGGGGTCATTTGAAGCAAAGGATACTGGCGGCATGGCACACATCCAGTACCTCACCCAGATCCACCTCGACCCGGGCGTCGTGAATTTGCTGCAAGGCGAATGCGAGCGCATCGGGCTGCGCAAGCCGCTCGTCGTCACCGATGCCGGCGTGCGCGCTGCGGGCGTGCTCGACAAGGCGCTGGCCGCGCTCGGCGGCGTCCCGCATGCGGTTTTTGACGGCACGCCGTCGAACCCGACCGAGGCCGCGGTGCGCAACGCGGCGCGCGTCCTCGACGCCGAGCGTTGCGACGGCCTGATCGCCGTCGGCGGCGGCTCGAGCATCGACCTGGCCAAGGGTCTGGCGATCGCCGCCACGCACGAAGGTGCGCTGAAGACCTACGCCACCATCGAAGGCGGCAGCGCGAAGATCAGCGATCGCGTGCTGCCGCTGATCGCCGTGCCGACCACCGCAGGCACCGGCAGCGAGGTCGCGCGCGGCGCCATCGTCATCGTCGATGACGGCCGCAAGCTCGGCTTTCACAGCTGGCACCTGGTACCCAAGACCGCCCTGCTCGACCCCGAGCTGACGCGCGGCCTGCCGCCGCTGCTGACCGCGGCCACCGGCATGGACGCGATCGCGCATTGCCTGGAAACCTTCATGGCGCCGGCCGTCAACCCGCCGGCCGACGGCATCGCGCTCGATGGCTTGCAGCGCGGCTGGTCGCACATCGAGCGCGCCACGCGCGACGGCAGCGACATGGGCGCGCGCTGGCAAATGATGAGCGCGAGCATGCAAGGCGCGATGGCATTCCAGAAAGGCCTCGGCTGCGTGCATTCGCTCTCTCACAGCCTCGGCGGCGTGAACCCGAAGCTGCACCACGGCACGTTGAACGCCATCTTCCTGCCAGCGGTGATCCGCTTCAATGCCGCGGCCGAGTCGATGCAGCGCGACCAGCGCCTGCAACGCATGGCCCATGCAATGGGCCTGCCGTCGTGCGATGCACAAGGCAGCGAACTTGCCTACGCCATCCGCGACATCAACGCCCGCCTAGGCCTGCCAAGCGGGCTGGCCGCGATGGGCGTGACGCGCGATCTGTTCGAACGCATCATCGACGGCGCCATGGCCGACCATTGCCACAAGACCAACCCGCGCATCGCCACGCGCGAGGACTATCGCGAGATGCTCACGGCTTGTCTCTGAGCACCATGGACAGGCTGATTGCACTCTCGTTGGCCGGGCTGCTCACGGCTTGCGCCAGCGCACCGTCCAGCCCCGTGCTCGCGCCCAACAGCAACCTGCTGGCGCAAGGCATCCCACCAATCCCCATCTCGCTGGTCGAGCGTGTGGCCCGGTACACCGACTTCCGCGGCCACAGTTTTGTCGAGTGGCACCCGACGAACAACGAGATGCTGGTGGCTCACCGCAAGGCTGGCGACAACGTGCCGCGCATCTACCGGCTCGACCGGCCGTTGGGCGAGTTGCAGCAACTGACCGACGGCGCCGAGCCGATCACGCGGGCGAGCTGGGAGCCGCGCCAGGGCCGCTACATCGTCTTCGAGCGCTCGAAGGGCGGCGACGAGGCAGATCAGATCTACCGGCTGGACCTGACCACGCGCCAAAGCACGCTGCTCACCAACCCGGACGAAGCGCACAACATCGTCGGCTGGGTGCGCGCCACGTCGCAACTGCTCTACACCTCGGTGCCGTTGGACCGCACCGCACAGGGCGGCTCGCGGCCTCGCATCGACACCGGGCTGTGGATCGTCGATCCCGAGCGGCCTCAGACCAAGCGCAAGCTGGCCGATCTGCCTGGCCCCGGCTGGTTCGGTGGATCGTTGTCTAACGATGGGCGCAGCGCCGCCTTCACGCGCTACCTGTCGGCCGCCGAGTCGCAGGTCTGGCTGGTCGATCTGGCCAGCGGCGCGCGGCGGCAGTTGCTGCCGGCCGCGGGCGAATCGATCAAGGCCACCCATTTCGACGCCGACGTCTCCAAGGACGGCAACCGCCTCTACGTGATCAGCGACCGCGCCAGCGAGTTCCGCGAGCTGATGTCACTCGATCTGGCAAGCGGTGCGCTGACGCGCATCACAGGCCACATCCCCTGGGACGTGACCGGCGCTGAGTTGTCCGACGACGGGCGCTGGATCGTTGTGCAGGCCAACGTCGATGGACGCGACGAGCTGCGCGTGTTCGACACGGCGACGCTGAAGGAAGCGGCGGCACCCGCCGTGGCACCTGGCAGCATCGGCACCATGGGCTTTCATCGCGGCCTGCACTGCATGGCGTATTCGATCAACAGCGCCAAGGGGCCGAGCGAGCTGTTCGCGCTCGACCCCGCCAGCGGCCGCAGCGAGCAATGGACGCGCGCGCAAGCGCCTGCGGGCATCGACCCTTCGACCTTCTCCGATCAATCGGTGGTGCGCTGGAAGAGCTTCGACGGCCTCGCCGTCTCCGGCATCGTGACGCGGCCGCCGGCGCGCTTCACCGGCAAGCGGCCGGTCATCGTGTCGATCCACGGCGGCCCCGAGGCGCAGGCGCAGATGGGTTTTCAGGGGCGCTGGAACTACTTCATCCAGGAACTCGGCGTCACCGTGATCGAGCCCAATGTTCGGGGCTCGGCGGGCTACGGCAAGACCTTCCTGACGCTCGACAACGGCATGAAACGCGAAGACTCGGTGAAGGACATCGGCGCCCTGCTCGACTGGATCGCGCAGCAGCCCGATCTCGACGCCTCGCGCGTGATGGTCACCGGCGGCAGCTACGGCGGTTACATGACGCTGGCCGTTGCGGTGCACTACAGCGACCGCATCGTCGCCGGCGTGCCGGTGGTCGGCCCGAGCCACTTCGTCACCTTCCTCACCAACACTGAAAGTTATCGCCGCGACCTGCGCCGTGTCGAATACGGCGACGAGCGCGACCCGGCGACGCGGGCCTGGATGGAGAAGACGGCGCCGCTGAACAACACCGACAACATCAGAAAGCCGCTGTTCGTCGTGCAGGGCAAGAACGATCCTCGCGTGCCGTACACCGAGAGCGAGCAGATCGTCGCCAAAGTCCGTGCCCATGGCCTGCCGGTGTGGTACTTGCGTGGCGAGAACGAAGGCCACGGGTTTGCGCGCAAGGAGAACGCGGACTTCCAGTTCTACGCGATGGTGAAATTCGTCGAAGAGACGTTGCGTCCCTAGACGAAAACGGGGCCTGAAGGCCCCGTCCGCGTACTGCGCCTTCGCTCTCAACCGTGCTTGCTATCGAAGAACTGCTCGTCCTCGGTTGAGCCCTTCAGCGCCGCCGTTGAAGCGTCACGCTCGATGGTCGTCGTCACGGCATCGAAGTAGCCGGTGCCGACTTCGCGCTGGTGCTTCACCGCAGTGAAGCCACGCTCGGCCGCAGCGAATTCCTTCTCCTGCATCTCGACGAACGCGCTCATGTTGTTGCGCGCGTAGCCGTAGGCCAGGTCGAACATCGAGTAATTCAGGCTGTGGAAGCCAGCCAGCGTGATGAACTGGAACTTGTAGCCCATCGCGCCGAGTTCGCGCTGGAACTTGGCGATGGTGGCGTCGTCGAGGTTCTTCTTCCAGTTGAACGACGGCGAGCAGTTGTAGGCCAGCAGCTTGCCGGGGTGCTTCTTGTGAATCGCATCGGCGAAGGCCTTGGCGAACGCCAGGTCGGGCTTGCCGGTTTCGCACCAGATCATGTCGGCGACGGCCGCATAGGCGAGGCCGCGGCTGATCGACTGCTCGAGGCCATTCTTCGTGCGGTAGAAGCCCTCGACAGTGCGCTCGCCGGTGAGGAAGGGCTTGTCGTTGTCATCGACGTCGCTGGTGACGAGGTCGGCTGCTTCGGCATCGGTGCGCGCCAGAAGCACGGTGGGAACGCCCATCACGTCGGCGGCCAGGCGCGCGGCGGTGAGCTTGGCCACGGCCTCGCGCGTCGGCACCAGCACCTTGCCGCCCATGTGGCCGCACTTCTTGACCGAGGCGAGTTGGTCTTCGAAGTGCACGCCGGCGGCGCCGGCTTCGATCATCGCCTTCATCAACTCGAAAGCGTTCAACACGCCGCCGAAACCGGCTTCAGCGTCGGCGACGATCGGCGCAAAGAAGTCGATATCGTTCTTGCCTTCGCTCCACTGGATCTGGTCGGCGCGGGCAAACGTGTTGTTGATGCGCTTGACGACCTTGGGCACCGAGTCCACCGAGTACAGCGACTGGTCCGGGTACATCTCGCCGCCGTCGTTGGCGTCGGCCGCGACCTGCCAACCGGACAGGTAGATCGCCTTCAGGCCGGCCTTGACCTGCTGCATGGCCTGATTGCCAGTCAGCGCGCCGAGCGTGTTGACGAAAGGCTCGGTGTTGACCAGGTTCCACAGCTTCTCGGCGCCGCGCTTGGCCAATGTGTGCTCGATTGGCAACGAGCCGCGCAGTCGCACCACGTCGGCAGCGCTGAAGTTGCGCTGGATGCCCTTCCAACGCGGGTTGTTGGCCCATTCCTTGGCGAGGGCGGCGGCTTGTTGGTCGCGAGTCGGCTGGCTCATCAGAAAGCTCCTGAGTTGAAAAATGGAATGGCGCGATCATAGCTTTGAGAGTTGACTTATGTCTTATATAAGACAAAAAATCTTCCCCAATAAAATCAACGATCTATGCCTCTACTTCCGCTATGCAAAATGATGTTGCTCCGCACAAAATTCACTCAGAGGCGCTGATGCGTCACGTGTCGCAATCCGAAACGTCGATCCGCAATCACGAACTCGCAGCACCGGAGGTCTGCACAAGGGCCGCTGCGTATCATCGCCAGCCCTTCCAGTGACGCGTACTCCATGCCCGGCTTTGCCTTCGAATCGAACACTGCATTTCTCAAGGCACCCCCTGCCGCCGCGCAGCCTTACGCGGTTGCCGGCGTGGCCTGGGACGGCGCCACCACCAACCGGCCCGGAGCACGGTTCGGCCCGCGAGCGATCCGCACCGCCAGCCACATGCTGTGCGAAGGCACGCACCCGCACTTCAACGTCAGCCCGCTCGGCGTGCTCGGCGATGCTGGCGATCTCACTTTGCCCAACACCAGCCTGACGGCGATGCGCGAAGCGATGGCGCCCTTGGTGGCGCCGCTTCTGGCTCGGCACCACATGGCCTGGCTGGGCGGCGACCACTCGATCACGCTGCCCCTGCTGCGCGCCTACAAGGCGCACCTGGGCCGGCCGCTGGCTGTGCTGCACTTCGACGCCCATTGCGATACCTGGACCGACCACTTCGGCGAACCAAGCGGCCACGGCACCTGGGTCTATGAAGCGATTGAAGAAGGCCTCGTCGTCAAAGAGTGCTTCATGCAACTCGGCATCCGCTCTGCCGGCGAACGGGCCGCACGCGAGTACGTGCGCGACCAGGGCGGCGCGATCTACACGGCGCGCGACTTGCGCTGCCTCGAGAGCCCGGCGCTACTCGCGCCGGTATTGGACGACCTGCGGCAACGCATCGGCCGACATGGCAAGCCGCCTCTCTACGTCAGCCTTGACATCGACTGCCTCGACCCCGCTTTCGCCCCCGGCACCGGCACGCCCGAGCCGGGCGGCATGAGCACCAACCAAGTGCTCTCGGTGCTCGAAGGCCTGTCCGCGTTTGACTGCATCGGCATGGATTGCGTCGAAGTCGCACCGCCTTATGACCACGCCGAGCTGACCAGCTACGCCGCCGCGCAGTTCGTGTGGACCTACCTGTGCGGCCGACTGGCTACGAACTTGCCGCCGCGGTGAGAGGCAGCGCGGTTGTTTTCTTCACGGTGCGCAGCACCAGCATCGAGTTCGACCGCGCCACGCCGGGCAGCCGCATCAGCACCTCGGTGTGAAAGCGCTCGAGGTCTTCGGCGTCCTGGTAAGCGAAACGGATCAGGTAGTCGTTCGAGCCGGCCACGTAGTAGCAATCGAGGATGCGCGGTTCGGCGCGCACCGCCTGCTCGAACAGGTCGAGCGCGTTGCCGCCGAGCGTTTCGAGGTTGACGATCGTGAAGCTGGTGCCGTGCGCGCCCACCGCCTTCGGATTGAGCAGCGCCACGTAGCCGGCAATCACACCCGACTCTTCGAGCTGCTTCACGCGGCGCAAACAGGCCGACGGCGATAAATGGACTTGGTGAGCGAGGTCGAGATTCGACAACCGGCCATTGCCCTGCAATGTCTCCAGGATGGCCACATCGATCGCATCCAGTTGCGCCACGGCGCTCTTGTTTCGCATTCGATTCTGTTTTTAGATACGGCGGTAGCATGATATTGCAGCGAGCCGGGTAAGCCCAGGTCGATTGCGCAACCCTATTGCGCCGGCCCGTGCCTAGACTGGCGAGTCGCGAAAGCGGCACACTGCCCCGTCTCCACACAACGCACTGCACGGAGTTCGCAATGGCTGAACGCATGGACGCTTATTGGATGCCCTTCACCGCCAACCGGCAGTTCAAGCAGGCGCCGCGCCTCTTGGCGAAAAGCGAAGGCATGTACTTCTGGACGCCGGAAGGCCGGCAGATCCTCGATGGCGTGGCCGGCCTGTGGTGCGTCAATGCCGGCCATGCGCGGCCGAAAATTGTCAAGGCGATCGCCGAGCAGGCAGCGGAACTCGACTTCGCGCCGCCGTTCCAGATGGCGCACCCCAAGGCGTTCGCACTCGCCGAGAAAGTCGCCGAGCTCGCACCCGCTGGCATGAACAAGGTGTTCTTCACCAACTCGGGTTCCGAGTCGGTTGAGACAGCGCTGAAGATGGCGATCGCCTACCACCGCGTGCGCGGCGAGGGCTCGCGTACGCGACTGATTGGCCGCGAGCGCGGGTATCACGGCGTCAATTTCGGCGGCATCTCGGTTGGCGGCATCGTTGCGAACCGCAAGATGTTCGGCACGCTGCTGGCAGGCGTGGACCACATGCGCCACACGCACGACCTGGCGAAGAACGCGTTCTCCGTCGGCCAGCCCGAACACGGCGCCGAACTCGCCGACGACCTGGAGCGCCTGGTCACGCTGCATGACGCGAGCACGATCGCTGCGGTGATCGTCGAGCCGATCGCAGGATCGACCGGCGTGCTGCTGCCGCCCAAGGGCTACCTTGAGCGCCTGCGCGCGATCTGCGACAAGCACGGCATCCTGTTGATCTTCGACGAGGTCATCACCGGCTTCGGGCGCACCGGCCACAACTTTGCGGCGCAGACCTTCAACGTCACGCCGGACTTGATCACCTGCGCAAAGGGCATCACCAACGGCGCCGTGCCGATGGGCGCGGTGATCGCCAAGCAGCACATTTACGACGCCTTCATGCAAGGCCCAGAGCATCTGATCGAGTTCTTCCACGGCTACACGTACTCGGCGCACCCGCTGGCCTGCGCTGCAGGGCTGGCAACGCTCGAGACCTATGCCGACGAAGGCTTGCTGACCCGCGCAAAAGAGATGGCCGGCACCTTTGCCGATGCCGTGCATTCGATGAAGGGCTTGCCCAACGTCATCGACGTGCGCAACTTTGGCTTGGTCGGCGGCATCGAGCTGGCGCCGCTGCCCGGCGAGCCGGCCAAGCGCGCGTTCAACGTCTTTCTCGAATGCTGGGAGCAAGGGGTGCTCGTGCGCACAACGGGCGACATCGTTGCGCTGTCGCCGCCGCTGATCGTCGAGAAGAGCCATCTCGAACGCATCGTCGATGTCCTCGGCAAGGCGATCAAGAAGAACGCCTGATGCACTGCTCCAAGCAAGCAAAGGACGCTGCCTAGCGCTTACCGCATGTCCTTTGTCGAGACCGATCGCGAGCTGACGCGGCATTCGTACTACGCCGCGACCGCGCCCCGCCCCGCGGCGCTGGCACCGTTGCCGGCGGGAGACCATGCATGCGATGTGGCCGTGGTCGGCGGCGGATTGGCGGGGCTCTCGGCAGCGATGGAGTTGCGCGAGCAGGGCTTTGCCGTCACGCTGCTCGAAGCGCAGCGCATCGGCCATGGCGCCAGCGGCCGCAACGGCGGTCAGGCGATCTACGGCCTGGCCTGCGACATGACGACGATCGAAGACCAGCTCGGCCGCGACGCCGCCCAGCAGGTGTTCGCGATGTCGCTCGAAGCGATCGATCTGATCCGCGAGCGCATCGCGCGTTTTGCGATCGATTGCGACTGGCGCGACGGCTACCTCGGCGTGGCGATGAACGCACGCAAAGCGCGCGCCTTGCGTGACGAGGTCGATCTCCTCGCCTCGCGCTACGACCATGCGCTGACCTGGATCCAACCGAACGACCTGGCGCAGTGGATCGACAGCCCGCGCTACGTCGCCGCTGCCCACGACCCGCGCTCAGGTCACTTGCATCCGCTCAAGTACACGCTGGGTTTGGCGCAGGCTGCGGCGTCGATGGGTGTGTCGCTGCACGAAAACAGCGCTGTCACGGCGCTGGACGAAGACCCCGCCGGCGTTCGTCTCACAGTCGCGGGCGGCACGAGCCTGCGCGCACGCCACGTGCTGCTGGCAGGCAACGTTTATCTCCAGGCCTTGTCGCCGTCGCTGGCGCCGACGCTGAGTGCACGCATCATGCCGGTCGGCACCT
Organism: Burkholderiales bacterium; assembly: GCA_031413095.1. GTDB lineage: Bacteria > Pseudomonadota > Gammaproteobacteria > Burkholderiales > Burkholderiaceae_C > CADEEN01. Next base: position 21,444 of record JANOEG010000158.1, read on the forward strand.
ACATCGTTTGCTCTGAACCTGTCGCGCCTGCACTCGCGGGCTCGCTGATCCCCTGCGGCGCCGGAGTCTGCGACAACAACTTCGTGCTCGACTACTTTCGCACCACGCCCGATCACCGCATGCTTTACGGCGGCCGTGTCAGCTACAGCACGCGCACGCCGATGGATCTGGCCACCTCGATGGCGCAGCGCATGCAGACCACGTTTCCACAGTTGCGCGGCGTGCAAGCCGAGTACGCCTGGGGCGGCTTTGTCGACATCTCGATGAACCGCGCACCCGATTTCGGCCGCCTTCCCGAGTTCGGCGACCGGGTCTATTACTTGCAAGGTTTTTCGGGGCACGGCTTGGCCCTCACCGGCCTGGCCGGCAAACTGGTGGCCGAGGCCATCGCCGGAGACGCGTCGCGCTTCGATGTGTTCGCGCGGTTGAAGCACCTGCCCTTCCCCGGCGGCGCCGCGCTGCGCACACCGGCGCTCGTGCTCGGCATGGCTTACGCTCGACTCAAAGACTTGATGTGAAGATGAAGTCCAAACCCATCGTCCTCGTCCCCGCATGCAACCGCATCGTCGGCAAGCACCCGTTCCACATCGCCGGCAAGAAGTACATCGACTTCGTGCGCTTGGCCGGCTGCCAGCCGCTGGTGATTCCCACCGCCACGCCGGACGAACTCGACAGCCTGCTCGACATCGCCGACGGCGTGCTGCTCACCGGCTCGCCATCCAATGTGCACCCGAGCCACTTCGACGAGGACGTGCACGACCCGGCGCTGCCGCTCGACCCGGACCGCGATGCGTGGACGCTGCCGCTGGTGCCCAAGGCGCTCGACCGTGGCATCCCGTACTTCGCCATCTGCCGCGGAACGCAGGAAACCAATGTCGCGCTCGGCGGCAGCCTGCACCAGGCCGTGCACGAGATCGACGGCCACATCGACCACCGCGACCCGGAGGACGAACCGGTCGACGTGCAGTACGCGCCCGCGCATTCGGTCGACGTGCTGCCCGGCGGGATGCTCTCGAAGCTGCTGCAGCGTGACCGCATCCAGGTCAACTCGCTGCATGGCCAGGCGGTGAACCGGCTGGCCGCCGGCCTGCGCGTCGAAGCACGCGCGCCCGACGGCGTCATCGAAGCATTTTCCAAGCCGGATGCCCCCGGCTTCAACCTCGCCGTGCAGTGGCACCCGGAGTGGCAGGCGGCGAGCAATCCGGTGTCGATGATCCTCTTGTCGGCCTTCGGCGCGGCCTGCACCGTGCATCAACAACAACGAAATGGGTGACCCATGGTCAAGCGACAAGATTTCACTTTTGCCGAACTCGAAAACTGGCTCAACGAACGACGCGTCACCGAGATCGAGTGCCTCGTGCCCGACCTCACCGGTGTGGCGCGCGGCAAGATCCTGCCGCGCGAAAAGTTCACCGAAGACCGCGGCATGCGCCTGCCCGAAGCCGTGGTGGCGATGGGTGTGACGGGCGAGTTCCCTGAAGAAGGCCCGTACTACGACGTCATCAGCCCCAACGACCGCGACATGCACCTGGTGCCCGACCCGCGCACCGTGCGCATCGTGCCCTGGGCCACCGACCCTACCGCGCAGGTGATCCACGACTGCTTCGACCAGCACGGCAAATTGGTGCCCTTTGCGCCGCGCTCGGTGCTGCGCCATGTCTGCGACCTGTACGACGCTGAGGGCTGGGACCCGGTGGTTGCGCCCGAGCTGGAGTTTTACCTGGTCGCGCGCAACACCGACCCCGACATCCCTCTGAAGCCACCGATCGGGCGCAGCGGCCGTGCCGAAACCTCGCGCCAGGCCTACTCCATCGACGCCGTCAACGAGTTCGACCCCTTGTTCGAAGACGTCTACGACTACTGCGACAAGATGGAGTTGAACGTCGATACGCTGATCCACGAGGTCGGCGCCGGGCAGATGGAGATCAACTTCTTCCACGCCCACCCGCTGGGCCTGGCCGACGAAGTCTTTTTCTTCAAGCGCACGGTGCGCGAAGCGGCGATGCGCCACGACATGTTCGCCACCTTCATGGCCAAGCCGATTGCTGGCGAGCCGGGCAGCGCCATGCACATCCACCAGAGCGTGGTCAGCAAGGAGACCGGCAGGAACATTTTCAGCAATGAAGACGGCTCGCCCTCCAAAGAGTTCTTCTGGTACATCGGCGGCCTGCAGCGATACGTGCCGGCTGCGATGGCGCTGTTTGCGCCCTACGTCAACAGTTACCGCCGGCTGGTGCGCTCGAACGCCGCGCCAATCAACATCCAGTGGGGCACCGACAACCGCACGGTCGGCATCCGATCGCCGGTGGCCACTGCCGCAGCACGGCGCATCGAGAACCGCGTCATCGGCGCCGATGCCAACCCGTACGCCGCGCTGGCCGCCACGCTGGCCTGCGGCTACCTGGGGATCAAGAACCGCATCGAGCCGGCGCCGGAATGCAAGGGCGACGCCTACCTGGGCGACTTCCAGCTGCCGCGCAGCCTCGGCGAGGCGTTCGAACTGCTGCGCAATGAAAAAGAGCTGGCCGACGTGCTCGGTGCCTCCTTCGTCACCGTCTACACCGAGGTCAAGGAGATCGAGTACGCCGAATTCATGAAGGTGATCTCGCCCTGGGAGCGGGAACACTTGTTGCTGCACGTTTGAAGGAAAGCACCATGAGCGCAGTTCTCGCACCAAAAAACAGCAGTCGCAGCACCCAAGAGTGGCAGGCCGCCGACGCCAAGCATTTCCTGCACCCGTTCACCGACTTCCAGGCGCTGGCCAGGAAGGGCTCGCGTGTCATCACGCG
>JANOEG010000159.1:0-2991 GCA_031413095.1 Burkholderiales bacterium
GGTGCATGCCGCGCTTGGACGGCGATTTCTTGTTCTGCTGAACGGCCATGAATATCTCCTTCAGGGCGGGCCAAAGCGGGGGCTGGCACTGCCGGAAGCATGAATGTTGCGGTGGATCGGGGTTCGCCGGTCAAGCGGGCACCCGGACAAGCCGGGTCAGTGGGCACCCCGCGAAAAGCCGTGGAGTATAGCAGCGGCCGTTGCCCGATCACCCGCCACCACGGCGGCGTCTTCAAGGGCCACTGCCTCGTTTCAGCGACGCCAGGGCCGCGAACGGGTGCGCAGGCACCGTGTCCTCGGCGGGCTGGCCCGGCGCAGCCGGAACCCAAGCCGCCGGGCACTTTTCATGTTTGGGCACGATCGGCAGCGCGAGCACCAGCTCATCCTCGACCAGCTCGCGCATGTCGAATTGGCGCGACGACACGAGCACGTCGTCCTCGCTCTCAGCGTCGAGCGCCGCAGCTTCGTCTTCAGTGGCCATGAAGCGAAACGCACGATCTACATCGAGCGCCAGCAGCACCGGTTGCAAGCAGCGCTGGCACTCGCGGGCGACGCGCGCATGGGCTTGCAGATGCAGCCAGACCTGCGGTGCGCCGCCATGCGCGCGGCGCTGCTCGAAGCGCGCCGACCACTCGACCGGCTCATCGACCGTCCCTGCGGCATCGTCGCCCAGGCGGGCCAGCTCGGAGAGCGGCCAACGACCGTCGATCGCCGCAGCAGCGGCTGCGGCTGCAGCCACATCGAGCCGCCGAGGATCATGTGCACGGATCGTCATGTGGTCAGTTTACGGTGCGCTGCCGTGACAATGCGGCCATGCCAGCGCCCCGCTTGAGCCTCGCCACGACATCGCGCTATCGGCGTGAACTGCTGGAGCGTTTGCGCCTGCCCTTCGAAGTGATGTCGCCCGGTGTCGGCGAAACGCCGCTGGCCGGCGAGCTGCCAGCCGACTTGGCCGTTCGCTTGGCGCTGGCCAAGGCCAACGCCGTGGCGGTGCAAGCTCACGACGCCGTGGTCATCGGCAGCGACCAGGTGGCCGAACTCGATGGCCAGGCGATCGGAAAACCCGGCACGCACGAGCAAGCGCTCGCGCAGTTGCGGACGATGAGCGGGCGACGGGTGGTCTTCCACACCGCCGTGGCAGTCGTGCACCGCGACCGCGGATTCGAGCGCGCGCTGTTGGCGCCGGTGACGGTGCACTTTCGCCCACTGCGCAGCGAGGACATCGAGCGCTATCTGCATCTCGACACACCCTACGATTGCGCCGGCAGCGCCAGAAGCGAAGCGCTCGGCGTGGCACTTTTGGAGAGCATCGAGTCCGACGATCCCACAGCGCTGATCGGCTTGCCGCTGATCCGCACTTGCGCGCTGTTGCGCGAGGCCGGGCTCGACCCTCTGCGCGCATGACGGCTGCTCCAGCGCTAGGCAGCCTGCTGCTGGTGCCCAACACGCTCGACCTGGGCACCGCGCATGCGCCGCCTCTCGATGCGCTGCTTGGCGCGCAGGTCATCGCTGAAGCCTCGCGCCTGACGCATTGGGCTGCCGAAGACGCCAAAGTGGCGCGGAGTTTTCTCAAGCGGGTCGCCGATCACACGCCGCTGGCCCTGCCACTGCAGTCGATTCAGATTCAGGAGCTGCCGCGCCCGCCGAAGGGCAGGACAGGAGTGGCCGATCCGCGCGCGCTGGCGGCGCTTCTCGCCCCCGCGCTGCAAGGCCAAGACATCGGCCTGATCAGCGATGCCGGACTGCCTGCTGTCGCCGACCCGGGGGCGTTGCTCGTAGCAGCAGCTCATGAGGCAGGCATCCGCGTCTGGCCGCTGGCCGGTGCAAGCTCACTATTGCTGGCGTTGGCGGCGAGCGGCTTGAACGGGCAGCGCTTCGTTTTCGCCGGCTATCTGCCCACCGACTCCGCCGAGCGCGCCAAGCGCGTGCGCGCCATGGAAGCGACGTCGCGGCACGAGCAGCAAACGCAGATCGCGATTGAGACGCCCTACCGCAACGCTGCGTTGGCGGCGGCGCTGCTCGAAACGTTGCAACCCGCCACGCGCCTGTGCATCGCCTGCGGCGTCACGCTGCCCGGTGGCTGGTGCCTGACTCGCCCGATCAGCGAGTGGCGCCAAGCGCCGCCGCAGTTCACCGACAAGCACCTACCCGCTGTGTTCCTCTGGTTGGCGGGATGACCAGCGGCGCGTCAACCACCACGCCAGAGCAATGCCAAGCGCGTCGGCGGCGACATCGGACAGCGACGCGGAGCGCTTGGTCGGCGACAGGGCTTGCGCGACTTCGATCAGAACGCCGTAGCCCAAGAGTGTCAACACGAGCAGCCACGACGCCGCAAAACCTGCGCGCCGCGCCATCACCCACAGACAGCCAAAGAACAGCACGTGCGAGAACTTGTCGGAATGCCGAAACAGGGTTTCAGGCGAATACGGTGACGTCAGCGGGCGCACCGCGAAAAGCACGCCTACCGCCATCAACACCAACAGCAACGTGCGCCAGCGGCGCGGCGTCAGCCTCAAGTCTTGCCGCCACCGAGCAGCGAGGCCACTTTCTTCTTCGCCCGGATGTTGGGCGAGCGCACGCCGGAGGCCGGTTTGACGGCCTCGTCCCAAGCCGGCGGCACGACTGAATCCTGGGCCTCATAGGGCCGGTCGAAGAACGGATCGGCTGGGGCTGCAGAGCGCCTCGGCTCGTGCCGCAGCGGCGGGCGTGACTCCCGCGGCTCGCGCCTCGGTGGCTCGTCGTCGCGCCGATCGCTGGCTTCACGCTCGCGCGGCGGCGGGCGGCGCGGCCGATCGTCGTCCAGCTCGAACGGCTCGATCTCGATCTTTTTCTTGATCAGCTTCTCAATGTCGGAGACCAGCCGTGTGTCGTCGCGCGCCACCAGCGTGATCGCCAGGCCCGAGGCGCCCGCGCGGCCGGTGCGACCGATGCGGTGCACATAGTCCTCGGCGTTGAATGGCACGTCGAAGTTGAAAACCGCCGGCAAGTCGG
>JANOEG010000160.1:0-4542 GCA_031413095.1 Burkholderiales bacterium
CTTCGCTTCCGGCGGCGACATCGAAGAGTTCCCGCAGTTCCGCTTCGACGCCGAAACACTGGCGCGCTTTCACGAAGAAGACGTGCGTCCGGCATTGCAGGCGCTGCTCGGCTGCGATCTGCCGATCGTCGCGCAGATCGAAGGCGCGTGCATCGGCGGCGGCCTCGAGATCGCGGCCTGCTGCGACATCCGCATTGCCGGCAGCGGCGCGCGCTTCGGCGTGCCGATCGCCAAGCTCGGCTTTCCGCTGGCGCCGGCCGAGCTGGAGATGATGGCCGCGGTGATCGGGCCGACCGTGCTGCGCGAGCTGCTGATCGAAGCGCGCGTGTTGGACGCCGAGGAGGCGTTTGCACGTGGCCTCGTCACACGCGTCGTCGCCGACGCCGACGTGGCCGCCGAGGCATCCGCCGCCGCAGCGCGCATTGCCGCGCTGTCGCCGCAAGCACTGCGGCTGAACAAGCGTGCCCTGCGCCAGTTCACGCACGCCGCGCACAGCAGCGCCGCCGAGCGCGCGCCGCACTATGCCTACGCAGCCAGCGACGAGCACCGCGAAGGCTTGGCAGCGTTCAATCAAAAAAGAAATCCGCGCTTCTGAGGAAAGACAAGCGATGCCGAACCAGAACCTTTACGCCACGCTGCGCGCCGGCTTCCCGAGCGACCTCGACGCCACGGCGGTCGAGACCTGCGACACAGCGGCACCGCTACGCTACACGTGGCGCGATCTCGAACGTGCCAGTGCGCGCATCGCCAACCTGCTCGACGGCCTCGACATTCCCGCAGCGTCGCGCGTGGCTGTGCATGCCGACAAGAGCGTCGAGTCGCTGATGCTCTACCTGGCCGTGCTGCGCGCCGGGCATGTTTACCTGCCGCTGAACACCGCGTACCAGGCCGCGGAGCTCGAATACTTCATCGGCAATGCCGAGCCGGTCGTCGTCGTCTGTGCGAAGCGCAACTTCCCGTGGATCAGCAAGCTCGCCTTTGCGGCCGGCGTGAAGAACGTCTTCACGTTGGACGGCGATCGCACCGGCACGCTGCTCGACCGCGCCGCGTTGATGAGCGACGCGCATGCCGTTGCCGAGCGCAGCGCCGATGATCTCGCCGCCATCCTCTACACCAGCGGCACGACAGGGCGCAGCAAGGGCGCGATGCTGACGCACGGCAACCTGTCGTCGAATGCGCTGACGCTGAAGGACTACTGGGGCTGGACCGGCAGCGACGTGCTGATCCACTCCCTGCCGATCTTCCATGTGCACGGTCTGTTCGTCGCCATCCACGGTGCGTTGATCAGCGGCAGCAAGATGCTGTGGTTCGAGAAGTTCGATCCGCGTGCGACAGTGCGTGAGATGGCGCGCGCCACCGTGATGATGGGCGTGCCGACGCTGTATGTGCGCATGCTCGCCGAGCCGTCACTGACGCGCGCCGCCACGTCGAACATGCGCTTGTTCGTCGCCGGCTCGGCGCCGCTGTTGCCTGAAACCTTCGACGCCTGGCGCGCGCGCACCGGCCACGCCATCGTCGAGCGCTACGGCATGAGCGAGACCGTGATGCTGACTTCGAACGCGTATCACGCCAAAGATGGCGAGCGCCGTGCCGGGACCGTTGGCAAGCCGCTGCCCGGCGTGCAGCTTCGCATCCACGACGACAAGGGCCAGTCCTGCCGCACCGGCGACATCGGCCTGATCGAGGTCAAGGGGCCGAACGTGTTCAAGGGGCCGAACGTGTTCAAGGGCTACTGGCGCATGCCGGAGAAAACGGCCGAGGAGTTCACGACCGATCTGTGGTTCAAGACCGGCGACGTTGGCAAGGTGGACGAACAAGGCGTCGTCAGCATCGTCGGCCGCAGCAAGGACCTGATCATCAGCGGCGGCTACAACGTCTATCCGGCCGAGATCGAGGGCTACTTGAACGAGCAGCCCGGCGTTGCCGAAAGCGCGGTGATCGGCGTGCCGCACCCCGACTTCGGCGAAGCCGTCGTCGCCGTCGTCATCGCCAAGCCCGGCGCAACCCTCGACGCGCAAACGCTGATCGCCGCGATGAAGAACAAGATCGCCGCCTTCAAAGTGCCCAAGCGCGTCTTCGTCGACAGTGAGCTGCCACGCAACCAGATGGGCAAGGTGCAGAAGAATCTGCTGCGCGAACAGCATCGTGCCTTGTTTGGCGGGGCGGGCTGAAGAACAGGGGCGAGGGGGTCGTCACTGTCGGCGACCGCGTGTGGGTCGGCCCGCGCGCCATCGCTTCCGGCGCGGGTCGACGCCATGGCAGGTCTCGCTTCGCGGCGTGCGTGCTGGCGATGAATCGGTCGCGCCAGGGACGACTCCTGGTCTTCGGCCAGCGCCCGCGCAAGCCACCGAGTACCGGGGCCAGACCCGCACTGACCACCGCGAGTAGAGCGCCATGAAGGCGGCTAGCGACAGCCATGGCGAGACGACGCGCGCCACGCCGACGAAGGACGCATAGAGCGAACTGGCGCTGCTGATGGCGCCGAGCGCGGCGGCCGGCCAGAGCCGGTGGTCGATGTGCACGGCCGCACCACGCAGCCGGGGAAACACCCAGGCATGCAGCGCCCAGCCGTTGGGTGTGAGTGCGCCGACAACGATCAGCTTGGCTGGCAACTTGGCGCTCGGCAGCCACGGCGGCGCGCTGGTGATCACGGCGATCGCCACCATGGCCAGGCCACTGGCCAATAGCGCACGACCCCCACCGTGCCTGGCCGACCAGGCGCTTGAGCTGATCGGCGGCAAGTGGAAGCCGATGCTGTTGTGACGCCTGGCCGGCAGCCCGCTGCGCCACTCGCAGTTGCGGCGCGCGCTGCCCGGCGTCTCGCAGCGCATGCGGCCGCTGCTCGAAGCGTTCGGCGCCTGGTGGCTCTAGCCGCATGCGCAACTGCGTGCGGCGCCGACGTTGGCGGCGGCGCACGACGCCGCCAATGTGCGCGTGTTCCGCATCCGGCGCTGACAACGACGCCGCGCGCGTGGCGTGCTGCGTCGTCGCAATCGTTCAAGACCTGCGCCGGCCTGTGCGCAACGATGCGCTCATGAACACCCATAGCCCCATCAGAACCATCGCTTGCGGCCACGCCGCGCGGCAGCCGTGGCGTCGCGCCGCCGCGTGGCTGCGCCTGTGCTGGCAGCAGCTCCGGCTCGACGAGCAAACGCGCTATCTCGGCCAGGCCGTTGACCATGCCGACTTCGAGCGCCGCATGCGCGCGCTCGAGCGCTGCGCCGGCAGACCGCCATGCTGAAGCCGATGCAACTGCTGACGCCGCGCCTGGTCTTGCGGCCGGCGACGACGCGCGACAGCGCAACACTGCAAGCCCTGTGGCCAGACGCCGACATGGCGCGCTGGATCGCGCCTGCACCCGCGCCCGACAGCGGCCTGTGGCCGATCGCCCTGGCCGATCAGGCACGCGACGTCGGTGCGGTGGCGTTGCGACCGAGCACGATGGCTGCGCCATGGTGCGCGGGCAGCGCTGCGCCGATCGAGACGATGGCGGCGCTGTGGCCCGAGTGCCGCGGCCAGGGCTATGCGCAGGAAGCGCTCAAGGCCGTGCTCTGGCATGCGCAGAGTGCCAGCGCCGGGCGCTCGTTCGTTGCCGCCTGCGACGTGCCGAACATCGCAGGCGATCGCTTGCTGCGCCGCCTCGGCTTCGCACCCGGCTACGAAGCCGACGCGGGGCGCTGGCGCGTGCGTCAGTACCGCATGCCGTCTGCAAGCTGCTAGCGGCCCCCTAAAGTCGTCGATCGCGCAGGGCGCTGGCCCCGCAGCGCCGCCTCGGCGCGGCTGCGATGGCAGCGAATGGGGCCACCGCCCCATTCACCGCGGGCGCGCTGCCGGCGATGCTCTGACCCGGGATGGGCAGGGGTCACGAAAGATGTTCCCGCCATGAATGAACTGAACGACAGCGCCACGCCGACCGGCGCCGTGCGCACCCACTACCTGCCGGTGTCGGCCGACCTGCGGCCGCTGGTCTCGGCGCTGATCGGCGTCGAGATGGGGCCGACAGGGCCGATGCCGCTGGCGATCGCGCCGCACGATGCGATGCTGCTGACGGTGCAGTTCGCGCGCCACGGTGGCGGCAGCGTCGAGGCCAAGAACGAGCTCGGCGCGAACACGCGCATCACCGGCATCCGCCACTGGACCGGCAGCTTCACCGGCGCCGGCGATTGCGTGACCCTGTTTGCGTTGCTGACGCCGCTGGGTTCGGTGCAGTTGCTCAACAGCCGGCGCTTGGGCGACAGCCCGCGCATCCGCGCGCCGTTGGCCGAGCTGCTCGATGCCCGCTTCACGCGCACGCTCGAATCGCGCATTGCACTGGCCGGCGGCTTGCCGGACCAGTTGCAGACCTTCGCGGCCTGGCTCGAAGAGCGCGTCAAGGAGCGCGGCCGGCAGGAGCGTGCTGCGCTGCGAGCCGCGCGCGCCGCGATGCGGCTGTGCGCCGAGCCGCTGGTGGCGATGGAGCGGCTGGCCGACGAGCAGCATGTCTCGCGCCGGCAGATCGAGCGCGACTTCACACGCTGGCTCGGCGTCTCGCCGCGTCACCTG
>JANOEG010000161.1:0-3589 GCA_031413095.1 Burkholderiales bacterium
CGAAGCCAAAAAGTTTAACTCGATCCTGTAATCCGTACCCATGTATTTTTTTATCAAGCATAGTGATATCTTCTCCCAAGCCTACTAGAGCCACGTACACTCCGACACTTGGCAACGCGCTTGGTTCAGCCCGTGTGTTCATCTCCGGCCACAGCCTGACGGACGACCCGTTGGGCGATTTCATGAGCTCGATTGCACAGAGCATGAGCACGCCGATGTCGTGGAACGAGCAGATCGTGCTGGGCTCGCCCATCCGCGCCCGCACGCGTGGCGACAACCCTGGTGACGCGAGCTTCTCTGGTTACCGCACCGGCAAGAACCGCGGCAGCTCAGGCTTGAACGTGGCTTCCGAATTGGCCAATCCGCAGACGCTTGGCGGCCAGCGCTACGACACGCTGCTGCTGACCGAACGCCACGATTTGGCTAACGTGCTGCTGTGGGAAGACACCGTGCGCTACACGCGTCACTTCCACGAACGCCTGATCGCCGGCAACGCCCGGGCCAACAGCTACCTGTATCACTCCTGGCTCGAGGTCACGAACAAGAACGATCCGAGCGCCTGGATCAACTACGAGCGCGCTGCCGCACCGGCCTGGCAGTGCGTCGCAGCGCGCGTGAATCAATCGTTGGCCGGCGAAGGCCGCGGCGACCGCATGGCCTACTTGCCTGCAGGTCTGGCGCTGGCCAACCTGGTCGAACAGGCCACACGCAGCGGTGTTGCTGGTATCTCTGGCGGCAGCGTCGGCGAGACGATGGACCGCTTGTTTTCCGACGATGTTCATCTGACCCGCGTGGGTTCGTATTACATGGCGCTGGTCAGCTACGCCTCGGTGTACCGGCGCTCGCCGGTTGGTGCGTGGGCACCGCCCGAGGTCAGCACGCAGCAGGCGCGTGCGCTGCAGGACATTGCGTGGCAATCGGTGGCCGGCTACTACAACAGTGCCAGCACGCCGTCGATGCCGCAATGCCAGGCCGTGATGCGTGAGCAGTACTGCTCTGCGTTTGCCGGCTACAAGGGCGGCGCAGGGATGCTGAATGGCTGCGTCAGCCGCTTTTCTGGACAGACGCAGGACAACCCTTTCTACTACAACGCCGGCAGCGACGCGGGCTATTGGTTCCCGGCCCCGCGTTGAAGCTCTGCGTCAGCGGCCGCCCACACCGAGGAGGTGCTCCGCACCGTAGGCGCGCAGTTCCGACAGCAACAACGGATGCGCCGCCGAAGTCACACGCACAGCGCGTGGCGTGACCTGCCAGGCGTCGATCAGTGCGATCAGGCCGACCAGCGCGCTGCCCAGGGCCGGTGCCGCGCCCAAGTCGAATTCGACCTGCTCGCCAGCGCGAAGGCGCTGTGCCAGCGCCTCACGCAACGCCGTCTGATCGGCGCTTGCGCGCCAATCGCCCGACAGCCGGACCACGATGCCACGTGCGCTGCTGTCGATAGCGAAGCGCGGTGGCTGCCGCGACCCTGCTGCCGCGCTGCCGAACGTACGCTGCCACACTCGGCGCCACCACCAGGGCAGCAACCGCGTTGCCACGGTGTTGAGCAGCACCCACCCGTCGTCCCGGTAGCGCCGCCACAACTGTGGCTCCTGGATGATGCGCCAGGCCCACTCCAGGCCGAATCGCTGCATCCAGGCCGGCGCACGGTCCACGCTTCCGGCGGCGAAGTTGATGACCGCGCCAAGGTGACCGAGCACCGGGGCGGTCAATCGGCCGCGGTTGCGCTCGATCCAGGCTTGGCCCTTCTTCGCGCCCAAGGCCACTAGCACGAATTCGGCGCCGCTGGCATTGATGCTGTCGAGTGTGGCTTGCGAGCTCATCGCCTCGATGTCGCCGAAGCCGCCTTCGTCGTAGCCGACACAAGTGAAGCCACCGGTCTGCGCATTCAGCCGCGCCGCGGCCCGCGCGCCTACCCCCGGCGGGCCGCCGAACAGAAACAGCTTGATCGGCGGGTGCTGGCCAGATCGGCCTGCGGCCTGAAGTAGCTCGAACAAGTCGGACCCGGCGACTCGGCCCGGCAAGCCAATACCCATGAAGCGCCCGATGCGCAGGATCGGAAAGCCGTCGGCCAGGCTCAAGTCGCTGCGCAGGACCGAGCCGCGAAACGTCGCGTCTTCCATCGCCGCGGCGACGAAGTTGACGTTGGGCGTCGAAAAGAAACAGCTCCTGCCGCTGGACACGCTGTGGCGAATGCGGATGGCGGCGCCGGCCAGGTCGATGCGATCGCAGACGATCCCCAGCAGTGCATGCACGTCGCGGCCGAGGTCGAGTTCGCGCTTGCCGCCGGCCGCTGCGACAAGCAGCGGCTCGTGCTGCGCGTGGGCATGCTCGATGTGTGCGGTTTCGGTCTCACTCACCTTCACGTTTTGCTCTCACCCAGGTCGATTGGCGTTTCCACAGGAAGGCGGCGTACATCGGCAGCTTGCGCAGCGCGTAAGCCGGCGCGGTGAGCAGCAGCTCGGAGAGCGCGATGATGTCGCGGCCGGCGAGTCGCCAGGCGGCGAGGATAGCCAGCACCAACAGCAGCAATGCGCCCCCACTGATCTGCAACGGCAGCGCGCTCGCACCGAGCCACCATGCCAAGGCGCCGACCAGGGCCAGGCCGAGTTGCAGCTGCACCAGCAGCGCCAGGGGCGGCACCATCAAATCAGCGGCCATCGCCGCCAGGCGCGCGTCAGTGCGGCGCAGTCCTGCGGCGAGCAGCCGCGGGCCATGCGCAAACATCAACGACAGGTTGCCGTGCTCCCAGCGTCGGCGCTGCGAAGCCGCGGCGTCATCGGTGCCCGGGAACTGACTGGTCACACGCGCTTGCGGCGCGAACAGCGGCGGCTGGCCGCGCAATGCCAGGTCAGCGCCGAGTTTCACGTCCTCGGCGATGTGGCCGCTGGCCAGAGGCGCGTCGCGCAGCAAGTCCCAAGGGAACGCCATGCCCGTGCCCATCAACTGACACGGCGCACCCACTACCCACCAGCCGAGTGGCCGCACGCGGTTGCGCACGCGCCAGGCAAACGCCGAGACGCGGGCGCGCAGGCCCGAGTCCACCGGTGCATTCATTTCGTACAGCGCCTGTACCGGCCGGCCGGTGCTGCTGCACCAGCCGGCCAGCGTGTCGAGGGCGCCGGCATCGAGCAGGCAATCGGCGTCGACGATCAACACCATCGCCGGCGGCTGCGCGCTCAGGTGGCGTACGCCGAAGTCGAGCGCGAAGCCCTTGCCTCGGTGAATCGCGTCGCTGCGCTCGATGACTTCGGCGCCGGCATTGCGCGCCACGGCCGCCGTGTCGTCATCACAGTTGTCGGCGACAACGAGCACCCGATCGCCTGCACGCAATTGCGCTTGCAGGCAACGCAGTGTGGCTTTGATGCCTGCGGCTTCGTTGTGCGCCGGGATCAGGACCGCCACGTCGGCGTCTGACCGGCGCGGCGCCGCAACAGCCTGCGCACGACTGCCACCATGCGCGAGCAGCACTTGCGCAAACAGCACCCCCACCGGCAGAGCGGCCAGCGCGCACAGCGCCGCCAGGGCGTAGGTCAGTGCGCTCCACGCCATGATCGTCAAGCCGCGACCGCAGCAGCGGCGTGGAAATGCG
>JANOEG010000162.1:0-5883 GCA_031413095.1 Burkholderiales bacterium
GAGATGGTCCAGGTGAACGGCGGGATGTTCTGCAGGATGCCGGCGGCGATCAGCAGCAGCAGCGACAGCAGCAGGAAGCGCTTCCAGCTGATCGACACCAGCCAGCTCGCATAGACGTGAAAAGCGCGCACCAGCGGCGCAAAGCGTTCCCCCCAGGTGGGTTTGGTGAAGGTGGCGGTGGGCATGGGCGGGTCTTTGTGAGTGCTTCCACTCTACCCACCCCCAAACCGGCCCGCGCCGCCCGCGCGACCTGCTGCCACCGCAGGCCGACAGCCTGCAATGGCGTCGGACAGGCGGTGTCCGGCGCTGCGGCGCGCCTCAGTTCACACGAAGCCGAGGTTCCTGGCTGAGCCGAAGTTGCGCAGGTTCGGCAGCACCGCGTCGAGCGCGCTGGCGTCGGCGCCGAACCAGGCCAGCAGGGTCGCCGCGTACTGATCGACCGAGGTCGTCGGGATCCAGCGGCCCTGCTGTTCCCAGGTCTCGACGCCGACATCGTCCGGGCCGCCCAAGGCCAGCGTCGGGTAGGTGCCGTAAGTCTTGCCGCCGCGCACTGCGCCGCCGAGCACGAGGTGGTGGTTGCCCCAGGCGTGGTCGGTGCCGCTGCTGCTGTTGGGTTTGAAGGTGCGCCCGAAATCGCTTTGTGTGAACAGCGTCACCGAGTCGGCCAGGCCGATGCCCTTCATCGCGTTGTGGAAGCAGGCCATCGCGTCGCCGAGCGACTTGAGCAGGCGCCCATGCTCGCCGTCGAGCGCGCTGCCGGCGATCTGGTTGCCATGCGTGTCGAAGCCGCCTTGCTGGGCGAAGAAGATCTGTCGGTCGCCCTGCACCGTGGCCCGGGCGTCGATCAGCTTGGCCGTCTGGTAGAGCTGGCGGCCGAGCGGCGTCGTGACCCGTCCGCCGGACGTGATCGGTGCAAACGCAGCGTCGATCGCCGCCGTGTTGCCGGCCTCGCCCGGGGCGCGCTTGACCAGCGCGCCCAGCCGTTCCGAGATCGCAAACGCGTCACGTTGCTGCGTCTGGTAGGCGGTGGCCAGCGTGACGTCGGCGCTCTGCGAATACAGCGAGTCGATGGCGTCCTTGCGTGCCCGCATCGGCGCCCAGGCCAGCGCGGTGGCGTCGAGCGTGTAGGCGCCGAAGGTCTCGCCGGGTTCCGGCAGCACCAGCGGCACCGAGCTCGAGGACAGGCCGAAGCGGCCGTTGCCGCCGACCGAGATCACCGGGTTCGCGGTCGCCAGGCGCTGCGCGGCGCGGCCGCCCCAGCCGGTGCGGGCCTGCGCATCGGTGGTGCCACTTTCCCACAGCAGTTGCTGGTCGGCGTGCGAGAACAGGTTTTCCGGCACGATGACAGCACCGGCGCCAGCGCTGCGGTACTCGGCCTTGGTCAGCGGCGCGTACAACGGGCCGACGTTGAACAACGGCGCCAGCTTGCCCTCGGCCCACAGCGGCGTCAGTGCCGACAGCGATGGATGAAGGCCGAAGTCGCTGCCACCCAGCGACAGCAGCGAGCCGCGCGGCAACGCCATCGCACCGCGCACGGTGCTGTACTGGCCGTGCCGCGTCGCGTCGGTCGGCACGATGGTGTTGCTGCCGTCGTTGCCGCCGTAGAGAAAGACGCAGACCAGCGCCTTGTATTCGGCGGCGCGGGCGGTGCGCATCGGTGCGAGCGCGGCCAAGCCGCCCAGGCCGACGACACCAAGCGAGCTGCCGAGCGCGGTGGCGCGGCGCAGGAAGTCGCGGCGTTGCGAGGCGACTGCGACGGGATGCTGTTGAGCGTTCTTTTTCATCATCGTGTCCTTGTCGCTTCAGCGTTGAATCTGGTAGTTCGGCGAGCCGAAGATCAGGTAGGCCGCGGTGTGCACACGCCGGACCTGCCAGTTGCCGGCGTCGCTCGAACTGTTGAACGCTTCGACGGCGCGGATCACCGCGGTGCGCTGCGTGGCCGGCAGTGGTGCGCCGAGGGCGAGGTTGGAAAGGCGATCGACGAGCTTGGCCGCATCGGGTGCATCGCCGAGGAAGGCATCGAGCTTGAGCCGCGTACCGACGGCGTTCGGAATGCCGGCCGCCGGGCCGGAGCCGTTCCAGTCGAACAGATAGACCAGGTAGTTCAGGCGGCCGAGCGCGGTGTTGGCGTTGTGGATGCCGAAGGCCGGGCCGACCAGCGAGGTTCCGGGCACCGGGTAGTCGGGCGCGTAGAAGTTGAACACCGACGGCGCGCGCAGGATGTGCTGGCGCATCATGTCGCCCCACCACCACGACAGTGCGTCGCCATCGGTGGCGCCGTTGAAGGCGCGCAGCACGGCGCTGAAGTGCTGTGCGGGGTCTCGCAACCGGCCGGCGTTGGTCGACGGCAGGCTGTCTCCGCGGGCTTCGGCATCGAGCAGCACGGCGGCCACGGTCGCGGCCAAGTCACCGCGCTGGCCGGCGCCGAAAGTGCGCCCGGCGCTGACAAAGCTGCCACTCGCAAACGCCGACGCCACACGCTGCACATAGGCCGGCGACGGGTTGCTCGAAACCAGGAACTGGATCAGCTGCTTGCCGATGAAGGGCGCGGCGTTGGGGTGGTTGATCAGGCTGTCGAGCACGCGCTCGAGCGCTTCGGCCGCGTTGGTGTTGGCGGCCTTGCTGACCCCGGAAAGCAGCGTGCGGGCGCTGCCGTCGTGGCGCGCGGGCACCGGAGTCATGTCGCCGCCGTAGTACTGGCAGTTGGTGCCCTGCGGCCAGCAGCCCCAGGAGGCCTTGCCGCCTGCGGGGTAGGTCCAGCCGGTGAGGGCGAAGGCGTAGTTGCGCACCATCTCGTTGTTGTAGGTCGGCACGCAGTTGCCACCACGCAGCGAGCCGTCTGCGTTCAACTCGCAGGTGCCGATCGCGAACAGCTGCAGCAGCTCACGCGCGAAGTTTTCGTTCGGCGCCGCCTTGTCGTTGTTGGCGTTGTTCAGGAAGTCGCCCATCACCGGCGACAGCGCCACCTTCTTCAGCACGTTGCGGTAGTTGCCGAAGGCGTTGTCGAGCAGCATGTTCTGGTAGTTGCGGTGGCCGTAGGTGCCACTGATCTCCAGCCCGCTGACGACGACGATCTGCTGCAGCGCGAAGGCCACACGCTGGCGCAGCTGATCGGGCTGCGTGGTTGCGTTGCGGTAGAAATCCCAGACCATCGGCGTGGTCGAGAACCAGTCGCGCCAGCAACTGCTGCTCGCGTACGGCGCGCGGTCACAGAAGAACACGGCCTGCACGTCGGTGTGCACCGCGTCGCCATTGCCGCTGGTGTAGCGCGAGCCGCTGGTGCCGATCTGGCTCTGCACCCAAGCGGCGGCGCCCTGTGTGCGCATCTGGCCGAGAAGCGCTTCGGTGGCCCCGAATGTGGCCTGGTCGGCCAGCCGCACGGCATCGCGCTGCGTCAGCTGGCCAGCGGGCGTTGGTGCGGGCGTGGGGGCCGGTGCAGGCGCAGGAGTCGGTGCCGGTGCCGGAGCTGGCGTTGGGGCCGGTGCCGGAGCTGGCGTTGGGGCCGGTGCAGGCGAAGGAGCTGGCGTCGGTGACGGCGCCGGTGCGGTTGTGTTCGCGTATGCACAGGACTTCAGCACACCGACCAGCGGATCGCCCCAGACGTTGTTGTTGCAGCCGATCGAGCCAGTCACGGTCTTGTAGGCATAAGTCGTGTTGGCCCCATAGCGCACCTGGCGTGTGCTCGGCACGGCGCAACTTCCACCTTCGGCGGCGCAGGTGACCCAGGCCGTCGCAGGAGCCGGAGCTGGTGCGGGCGCTGGAGCGGGTGCCGGTGCCGGTGCGGGAGCGACGTTCCCCGCGTAGGCGCAGCCCTTGAAGACGCCGGCCAGCGGATCTCCCCAGACGCCGTTGTTGCAGGCTATCGAGCCGGTCACCGTCTTATAGGCATAGGTGCTATTGGCGCCGTAGCGGACCTGGCGCGTGCTGGGAACGGCACAGACCCCGCCTTCGCTGGCGCAGTTCACCCAGGTCGCGCTCGGTGTGGGTGTGGGTGCGGGCGCAGGCGCTGGGGCCGGCGCGGGTGATTGCGCCGGCAGGCCCGTACTCGACGAGTAGGCGCATGTCTTGGCGACGCTGGCCAGCGGGTCGGCCCAGTTGCCATTGCCGCAGCCGATCGCGCCCGTGACCGTCTTGTAGGCATAGGTGCCGTTGGCGCCGTAGCGCACGACCTTGGTGCCGGGCACGGTGCAGATGTCGCCTTCCGCTCCGCATGCCACCCAGCTTTCGACGGCCAGCGCCTGCACGCGCGTTGTCGAGGCGCTCGCGACGCTCGTCGATGCCGCCGCGTCCGCCGTGCCTTCGCTCTGGTCAGCCGACTCGTTGTTGCCGGCGGCGCCGCCGCAAGCGGCGAGTACGGCGGCCATTGAAAACGTCAGTGTCAGTGCGGCAAGTCTTTGGCCTCGATCGTCGCTGTCAGTCGGTGTGGGAATGCGGCGCGTGCTGCGTGTGCGAAGAGCAGGGGACTTGTTCGAGGTGTGCATGACGAGCCGATTCCTTGTTGGAATCGCATCGTGCGCACTTGACGCAGAGTGGTGTCACGAAACCTTGCCCTCATCGTGATCGCCTAACTTGACGATACAGCTGAGGCGGAACGAGACCGTGGCCAATGAACTTTGTCACGTCTTCATCGACCTTGTACAGGCAGCGCGCGCCGTTTCACACGGCTGTCGTGAACTGCTGCGCCCGTCCTACTGAGCGGCGACCAGTCCGCCGGCCGTGGCCAGGGCGAGCAACGCCACCAACACCGCGCCGGCCAGCCGCAACAGCGGCAAGCGATTTGTCTGCCTCTCATCGGCTCGCACCCGTCGCCATTGCACGTGCAGGCGGTGCAACCACTGCGGCCAATGTGTGGCGTCAGAAATCAAGGTGCGATGTGCCATGGGTGCACTATCGGCGAGCCCATGCGATTCGTCATTCCCTCTGAAGGGGGTGTGCAACAGCGCCTGCAACGTCATTCATTCGTCACACGCGTCCCATCGATGCGCAGTGCTCCCGCCGCGGCGAGTTCATGCGCCAACAGTTCGCCCCACGCGGCC
The DNA here is from genome assembly GCA_031413095.1 of Burkholderiales bacterium. Lineage (GTDB taxonomy): Bacteria > Pseudomonadota > Gammaproteobacteria > Burkholderiales > Burkholderiaceae_C > CADEEN01. The sequence goes on from JANOEG010000162.1 coordinate 5,037, forward strand.
ATTGAGCCGGCGGGCTGCTGCAGGCGTTGCCACAGGCCGTTGATCAAGGGCACCGTGGACCACCACGCCAACACATCGGGCAGGTCTTGTTGTTGCTCTTCGAGCAGGTGGTACTTGAGCAGCACCTTGGCCGCGTGCCGGCCATGACGCGGCGGTTCGGCGACGAAGGCGGCCAGACGCGAGCGTGCACGCTGCAAGGCGCCCGCCACATCGGAAAATGGCGCACCGTGGCCGGGGATCACGAGGCGCGGCGCGAGGCGCTCGATCAGATCGAACACCGCGGCCACGTCGTCGAACGCACGTTCGCCATCAAGTTCAGGGAAGACCACGCCGAAGCCGCTTTCCCACAGCGCGTCGGCGCTGATGAGCACGCCGTCCTGCGCATCGAACAGGATCAGCGAGTGCGGGTCATGGCCCGGAGCCGCCAGCGCCTGCCAGGCGCGCGTGCCGACAGCGAGCGCGTCGCCCGGGCGCAGCAGTGCGTCGTGCGCAAAGCGTTCGATGCGCTGGCCGGTGGCACGGTAGGACAGCGCGTCTTCGTCCCAGCGCGCCACCGCGTCGGCTTCGCCCGGCGGAATGGCGATGCGCGCACCGAAGGCGCGCTGCAGCGCGGCGTTGCCACCGCAGTGGTCGGAGTGGAGGTGCGTGTTGACGATGCGGCCGAGCGTCTCGCCTTCTCGCAGCGCTTGCCGCACCAGTGCCACCGTCTGCCCGCCGTGTACGCAATGGCCGCTGTCGATCAGCGTCGCCGCTTCGCCATCGGCACCATGAAGCAGGATGTTGTTCGATGACAGCCAGCCGCGCTCGAAGACGGAGATCAACGGAAGGATTGGATCCTGCATCGACA
>JANOEG010000163.1:0-2366 GCA_031413095.1 Burkholderiales bacterium
ACGCCGTGTTCCCGCATGCGTACACGTTCAAGGACGGCTTCATGCATCCGGGCGAGACGCCGGGGCATGGTGTGACGATCGACGAGGCGCTGGCGGCGAAATACCCGTACCAGCGCGCGTACCTGCCGGTGAACCGCTTGCAGCAGGACGGGACGCTGTGGAACTGGTGAGAGCGCTGCTGCTGTCGCTGTTCTGCGCCAGCGCTTTCGCGCAGGCCGACATCGACGTGCCCTTCGTCGTCACGCCGGACAACGTGACGCGCGAGATGTTGAAGCTGGCGGGCGTGAAGGCGAGCGACTTCGTGCTCGACCTCGGCTCGGGCGATGGCCGCATCGTCATCGTCGCCGCCAAACAGTTCGGCGCACGCGGGCTGGGCGTGGAGATCGTGCCCGAGCTGGTGGAGAAGAGCCGCGACAACGCCAAACGGGCCGGCGTGTCTGACCGTGCCGAGTTCCGCGTGCAGGACCTGTTCGCCACCGACCTGTCGCAGGCAACCGTGATCACGATGTACCTGCTGCCTGAAGTGAACCTGCAGTTGAAGCCGAAGTTGCTGGCCTTGAAGCCCGGCACGCGCATCGTCTCGCACGATTGGGACATGGGCGACTGGAAGCCGGACCGCACTGTCACTGTCGATGCGCCGGACAAGCCGATCGGCCGCGAGAAGGTGTCGAAGCTGTACCTGTGGGTGGTCAAGTGACGACGGCGCGCTTGCATCCGTCACGGCTCGACGCGCTGCCTCCCAGCGTGCGCCGTCCAGCCTATGACCGTCGCGCTTTGCGAACGGGCATCGTGCACCTCGGCCTCGGTGCCTTCTCACGAGCGCATCTGGCCGCCGTCAACGACGACGCGCTGGACGCCGGTGCGGCTTTGGAGTGGGGCATCCACGGCGTGTCACTGCGCCATGCCGATGTGCGCGACGCGTTGTTGCCACAGCAGGGCCTGTACTCGCTCGGTGTGCGCGACGCGGCGGGGACGCAGACGCGAGTCATCGGCTCGGTGGTCAGTTGCGCTGTCGCGCCGGAAGACCCGCAGGCAGTGGTCAGCGCGATCGCCCATGCCGACACGCGCGTCGTCAGCCTCACTGTCACCGAGAAGGGCTACTGCCACGACCCGGCCACGCGTGCGCTGAACTTCGAGCACGCCGACATCGCTCACGATCTGACGCAGGCCATCGAGCCGCGCAGCGCCGTCGGCCTGCTCGTGCGCGGCCTGGAAGCCAGACGTGCTCGCGGCCGGCCGCTCACGCTGCTGTCGCTCGACAACCTGCCGTCCAACGGCGACACGCTGAGCGGCCTCGTGCTCGGATTCGCCGAGCGTGTGGACGCCGATCTGGCGCGCTGGATCGAGCGCGAGTGCACGTTCCCGAACAGCATGGTCGATCGCATCGTGCCGCGCGCCACGGAGGGCGATCTCGTGGCGGCGCGCGAGGCGCTGGGCGCCTCCGACCGGGCGGCCGTGGTCGCTGAGCCGTTTCTCGCCTGGGCGGTGGAGGACCGCTTTGCCGCAGGACGGCCCGATTGGCGGGCCGGCCGCGCGCAGTTTGTCGAACGGGCCGAGCCGTTCGAGAAGCTGAAACTGCGCCTGCTCAATGGCGCGCACTCGGCCATCGCCTACCTCGGTGTGCAAGCCGGCTGGACCACCGTGGACGAAGCCATTGCGCAGCCGGCGCTGGCGCGTTTTGTCGATGCGCTCCTGCGCGACGAGGTGGCGCCGACGCTGGCCGACGAATTGACCGGCTTCGACCTTGACGCCTACCGGGTGCAACTGTTGCAGCGCTTTGCGAACCCGGCGCTCGCGCACCGCACGATGCAGATCGCGATGGACGGCTAGCAGAAACTGCCGCAGCGATGGCTCGGCACGATCCGCGACCGGTTGGCTGCGGGCACGCCGATCGACCGCCTGGCGCTGGCGCTCGCCGCCTGGGTGATGCACCTGCGCGGTCACGATGAGGCCGGCCGCAGCCACACGATCGACGATCCGCTAGCCGAGGCGTTGCGCGCGCTGCACGCACGGGCAATGTCGCGGCCGACGGCGCTTGAGCGCGCGGCCGAGCTGACCCGCTTCGCGCCGGTGTTCGGTGATCTCGCCGACGAACCGCGCCTGGTCGAAGCGCTGGCACGTGCCCTTGAATCGCTGCACGGTGCCGGCGTGCGCGCCACCCTGGAGACTTTGAATACATGAGCCAGCAACCAACCCGCGACGATGCCACGCCGGTGCCCGCCGACACGCTGCGGGCGTGGGCGACGCGCTGCTTTGCCACGGCAGGCATGACGGACGACGACGCGTCACTTTTGGCGACGAGCCTCGTCCAGACCAGCTTGTGGGGCATCGACTCGCATGGTGTGGCCTTGCTGCCGCACTACCTC
>JANOEG010000164.1:0-4474 GCA_031413095.1 Burkholderiales bacterium
CGCTGCATCAGCAACCCGGGCATGAGGCTGCGGTAGTCGCGCACCTGGTAGGACTGGTGGTAGTGCATCGCCAGCCGGTCGCGCTCACCGGGGCGGATGCGGTGGATGTCGCGGCCGGCCACCAGCACGCGCCCGGCGCTCGGCCGGTTGCTGCCGGTGATGAGTTCGAACAGCGTCGTCTTGCCTGCGCCGTTGCCGCCCATCACGCCGATGATCTGCGGCCGCTCGGCAATGAAGTCTGCCTCGAGCCGGAACGTCACTTCGCGTGACCAGCGGCTGCGGTGGTACTCCTTGCGCAGTCCCTGCACCTGCAGCAGCGGTGCGCTCATGTCACAACCCCAGCCAGCGCCGCTGCGCCGGCAGGTCGTCACGCAGCGCGCCAGCGTCGCAGCGGTGGACGATGCGCCCGCCCTGCATCACGCACACGCGGTCGGCCACGCCCAGCGCGCTGGCCACGTTCTGCTCGACCAGCAGCACCGCGACGCCCTCGCGCTTCAGGCGCTCGATGGTGGCCATCACATCCTGCACCACCTTCGGCGCCAAGCCCTGGCTCGGTTCGTCGAAGAGAACGAGCCCCGGCGCACCGACCAGTGCGCGCGAGATCGCCACCATCTGCATCTCGCCACCGGACAGGTTCTCGCACTCTCGCGCCATCAGGTACGGCAGCGCGCTGAAGACTTCGCTGCACTGAGCTACGGTCCAGGCGCGAAAGCGCGTGCGCTTTCGCGCGATCTCGAGGTTGCGCGCCACCGTCAGGGTCGGGAAGACGCGCCGGTCGTCGGGCACCCAGCCGATGCCGCTGGCGGCAATGCGATGCGTCGGCCAGGCGGTGACGTCGTTGCCGTCGAAGCGGATCGCGCCGCGCTGCGCCGGTGTCAGCCCGAGGATCGCGCGCAACGTGGTGGTCTTGCCGGCCCCGTTCGGGCCGAGCAACGCCAGCACCTCGCCCGCCGCCACCGTCAGCGATACGCCGAACAGCACCTGCGTCTCGCCGTAGCCGCCGGCGACGTCGTCCAGTTCGAGCAGTGCTGCGCTCACGCCGCCGCCCCGAGCGCCGAGCGCTGCACCCACGGATTGGCTCGCAGTTCGTCGGGCGTGCCTTCGGCGATGACCTGCCCCCAATGGATCACCGAGATGCGGTCGGCCAGGCGGAACAGGAAGCGCATGTCGTGCTCGATCATGACGATGGTCAGCCGCCGCTTCAGCTCCTGCACCAGTTCGAGCAGGCGCGCGCTGCCTTCTGCGCCCAGACCCGCGGTGGGTTCGTCGAGGAACAGCAGGCGCGGTCGCGCCGCTAGCGCGACGCCGATCTCGAGCGCGCGCCGCTCGCCGTAAGACAGTCGCCGCGCAGTAACGCGCTCCTTGCCCGCCAACCCGACCTGCGCCAGCACCTGCGCGGCCTCGTCGTAAGCCGCGCTGTCGCGGCCGAGGTCGCGCCAGACAGCGAACGCGCTGCTTCGAACCGAAGGCAGCGCGATGACGATGTTATCGATCGCGCTGTCGTCATCGAACAGGCTCATCAGCTGGAACGAGCGCGCCAGGCCGCGGCGCGCGATCTGGCGCGGCGATTCACCGGTGATGGGCACGCCATCGAGGCGAACCTCACCACGGTCTGGGCGATAGCGCCCGGTCAGCAAATTGAAGCAGGTGGTCTTGCCGGCGCCGTTGGGACCCATGATGCCGTGAAGCCGCCCGGCCTCGAATACGAGAGAAATGTCCTCCAGCACCACACGCTGGCCAAAGCGCTTGTGCAGGTGCCGGGCCTCGAACAGCGGGGCCGTCATGCCGCGCGCCGCGCCCGCCACGCCTGCCAAGCTCCGGCCACGCCCTCGGGGCGGAACAGGACCATCGCGATGAACAACAAGCCAAACCAGAGCAGCCAGGCTTCGGTGTAGGCGCCGAGCAGATCGCGGGCCAGGATGAACAACAGCGCGCCGATCACCGGGCCCCAGAAGCTGACGAGGCCGCCGCCAATCAGCACCATCATGACGACGAAGCCTGAGTTGTGCAGGCTCATGACATTGGGGTACGCCGACTGCTGCGCCAGTGCGAACAGGCCGCCGGCCAGCCCCGCCACCGCGGCCGAGATGACGAACGCCAGCCACTTCACCGCCCACACCGGGTGACCGATGAAGGCCGCGCGCATCTCGTTCTGGCGAATCGCGCGCAGCACGCGGCCGAACGGCGAATGCACCAGCCGCCACAGCGCCACCAGCACCAGCGCGAACAGCACCAGGGTCAGGCCGAGCAGCGCTTCGTTCGACGCCAGCGCAATGCGCCAGGGCCCGATCTCGAGGGGCGGGCGCTTGATGTTGAGCAACCCGTCTTCGCCGCCGGTCACGCTGTGCCACTTGATCGCGATGAACCACGCCACCTGGCCGAAAGCGATGGTCAGCAGCGCGTAGTAAATGCCGCGCCGGTGTGAGATGAAGGCCCCGACCAGCGCGCCGGCAAGCGCTGCAACGACGAGCGCACCCAGCAGGCCGAGCACGACACCCGCACCAGCGCGTTGCTGCAGCAACCCGAGCGCATACGCACCGAGCCCGAAGTAGGCGCCATGCCCGAACGACGGCAACCCGCCTTGGCCGAGCAGCAGGTTGTGGCCGAGCGCAAACATCATCCAGATCGCCACTTCGAGGGCGAGATAGGGGTACAGCCCGACGCGCGACACCCACCACGGCGAGCTGGCGAGCAGGGCCAGCGTCAGCAGCATCGGCGCCGTCACCAGCGGCACAGGCGTGCGGGCAGCAGCGGTGGCAGCAGTGGCTGCGGCGGTGGGCGACACGGGCAGGTGTTCCTAGGGCTGGACAGTTTGGAATGTATGTTCTACGATCGTTTTTCACAAGAACGTTTGTTCTATGTCCCCACCCGCCAATTTCGAGCAACTGCAGAGCGCGATCGCCGCGGCCTACCCGCACCTGTCGCCGCAGTTGCAGCAGCTCGGCCGCTTTGCACTCGAACGGCCGGACGAGATGGCGCTGGGCACGGTGGCCTCGGTCGCCGAAGCGGCCGAGGTGCAGCCATCCGCGCTCATCCGCTTCGCCAACGCCCTGGGATTTGGCGGCTTTACCGATCTGCAGCAGCCGTTGCGCGCGCGCCTGCTGCAACGCTCAGCGAGTTACCGCGAGCGGATCGTCGCGCTCGACAGCGAAGGGCCGACACGCAAACAGCTGGACACCGCCGAGGCCGACGTGCTGCAGCGCTTTGCGGCCGACGCCTCCACCGAACTCGCCCAACTCTCGGACAACGTGCCACGGACCATGCTCGCTGCCGCAGCCACATTGGTGGCCGCTGCTGATCGCGTGCACATGCTGGCGCAACGCCGTGCCTTCCCCGTGGCCGCCTACCTGAGCTACGCGCTGGGGCAACTCGAGGTGCAGACGCAGTTGCTCGACGGCATGGGTGGCATGCTCGGCGACACGCTGCGCCGCATCGGCCGGCGCGACTTGCTTCTGGTCGCCAGCTTTCGCCCCTACTCGCCCGAGGTCGTCGCGGCTGCCGCTGACGCCAAGCAGCGCCACGTGCCGGTGGTGGCCATCACCGACACCGCGTTGTCGCCTTTGAAGCCGTCGGCACGGGTCTGCCTGGAGCTCGGCCCTCAGGCCAACACCGCGTTCCAGTCCTTGGCAGCGCCCATGTGCCTGGCGCAAGTGCTGGTGGTGTGCACCGGCCAGCGTCTGGCGCAGCTCGATCAGCAACGTCAGCGTCGAGGCACTTCGAAATGACGAATGCCGGCCACCGTCGGCGGCAGCATGCGCATCGGGCCGCGCTTATCCCTTGCCCCACCCACCAGGAGACAAGATCATGAAGACCACCATTTCGCCGTTCGCCCTGCTGCCCGAATCGAACAGCCGTCGACGCCTGCTGCGAGCCGGCGTGGCCGGTGCAGCCGGCACCGCGGCGTTTTTTGGGCCCTGGCACGTCAATCGCGCCTGGGCGCAGGCCGGGCAGACGCGGCCGCTGGTGATCGGCCTGACGATGGACGCGTCGGGCCAGTACGCTGCCAGTGGCGGTATGGAGCGGCTGGGCGCCATGCTGGCCATCAAGGAGTTCAACGACAAGGGCGGTGTGCTCGGCCGGCGCATCGAAGCGATGCACATGGACACCGAGACCACACCGGCCACCGGCTCACGCGTGGCCGAACGCATGATCTCGCGCAACGATGCAGCCTTCCTGATCGGCGCGGTTCACTCGGGCGTGGCCAACGCGATTTCGCAGGTGGCACAGAAATACGGGTGCATCTTCCTCAACACCAACTCGAGCTCTCCCACCGAGTCGGGCAAGGACTGCCACCGCGTCAAGTTCGTCTGGGACGGCAACGGCACGAACTTCGCGCACGCCATCTTCAACAACGCGAACACGGTCAGCGGCGCCGCCGGGCTGCTGCTGACCAACGACTACGTCTGGGGCCACAACACCTCCAAGGCTTCGGGCAGGCGACCGCCTGGTCGGAAATCCGCCTTTGGCATTCGGG
>JANOEG010000165.1:0-1900 GCA_031413095.1 Burkholderiales bacterium
CACCGCCGCTGAGATACTCGTACACCCAAACCCGTTTCATCGTTGCACTGTCTTCCCCGGTTCCATGAACCTCATTCCCGTTATCGACCTCATGCAAGGCCAGGTGGTGCGTGCGCAGCGCGGTCAGCGCGCGTCGTACCGGCCCATCGTCTCGGCACTGTGCGTCAGCGCCGCGCCGGCCGCCGTGGCCCGTGCGCTGGCAACGCATTGCGCTGCGGCGCAACTGTACGTGGCCGATCTGGACGCGCTGCAAGGCCGCCGCGTGCAGCTGCGTGCGCTGCGCGACATCTTGGGCGCGCTGCCAGGCGTGGAGATCTGGCTCGACGCCGGCTTTGCCGATCTTGCCGCTGCGGCATCGCTGCTCGAACAACTCGGCAGCGATGCCGCGCGCATCGTCACGGTGTTCGGCAGCGAGTCATTGCAGTCGCGCCAGGCCGTCGAGTCCTGCTTCGCAGCGCCGACACGCGCCGTGCTGTCGCTCGACCGGCGCGACGGCAAGCGTCTGGACCCCGTTGGCTGCTGGGAGCAGCCCGCCCTGTGGCCCGAGCGCGTGATCGTGATGACGCTGGAGCGCGTCGGCGCCGACGCCGGCCCCGACCTCGACACGCTGCGCAGCGTGCAGGCTCGAGCGCCGAAAGCAACCCTGATCGGCGCCGGCGGCATCCGCGATGTGGTTGATCTGGAGGCCGCCCGCGTCGCCGGGGCGCAGGCATGGCTCGTCGCCAGCGCGCTGCACGACGGCCGCCTGCCGCCCGCGACACAGCACTGACCAGGGTCGGTAGAAGCGATGATCCGGCTCCCCATGCCACCTACAGCATCACGATTCGTGCCATCGCGCTGGCCCATCCCCTTGGCCGCCTGCGCGCGCCAGCAGCGCCTGGAAACGCCACACTCTGTGGCAGTTCTGGTGGCGTGCGCCCCAGCCCTGGCCGCGGCGTGCCCCGCGCTGCCGTGGCACATCGCTTGCGTGAAACGCCACCCATGACCGACACCCCGCTGCCGTCCGGTGCGGCCACGGCACGCTGGACGTGCCCGTTTTGCCCCTTGATGTGCGACCGCCTGCAGGTGCGTACTGCCGCCGACGGCCACACCCTTGAGCTGCGTGGCGGCGAGTGCCCTCGCGCGAGCGCCGGGCTGGCGCAGTTCAGCGCAGTGCAGGGCAAAGCGCAGCCGCTGGTCGATGGCCGCGCCGTGCCGTTGAACGAAGCCGTCGCCGCCGCCGCACGCCTGTTGCGCGCCAGCCACCAGCCGCTGTTCGGCGGCCTGGGCACCGACGTCGCCGCAGCGCGCGCGCTCTACCGCCTGGCCTGCACCACGGGCGCGATCTGCGATGCGACACAGGGCAGGGCGTTGACGCAGAGCCTGCGCGCACTGCAAGACCGCGGCGGATTCACGACCACGCTGGCGGAGGTGCATGCACGCGCCGACGTCATCGTCTTCGTCGGTGGCCTCGGGCTCGACCAAGCGCCGCTGCTGTTCGATCGCCTCGGCTTTGGCGATGCGGTGGTGCCGCAGCGGCATGTCGTGGCGATCGGCGTCTCCGCGCAAGAGCAAATGCAGCTCGCCGCATTGGGCCAACGCCAGGGCGTCTGCGTCGAGTCCTTGCCCCTGCAGGGCGACCTGTTCGAAACGGTGTCGCTGCTGTGTGCTGCGGTCAATCAGCGTCTGACGCAGATGCCGCCACAGATCGCCGCGCTCGCCGCGCGCTTGCGCGATGCGAAGTACGGCGTCTTCTTCGGCGCGCCCTTCAATTTCCCCACGCACGCCGCGCTGCTGATCGAAACGGTGAACCGCATCGTCGGCCATCTCAATGCGAGCACGCGCGCCGCCGCGCTGTGGCTCGGCGGCGGCAATGGCGCTGCGACTGTGAACCAGGTGTTCACCTGGCTTTCAGGCCTGC
>JANOEG010000166.1:0-1680 GCA_031413095.1 Burkholderiales bacterium
GGCGTGGCGATGGTCAGCGCCGAGCCACTGCTCGACGGCGCCCAGGTCGATGCCACGGTGCCGTTGGGCAACGGACCTTGCGGCGACTGGCGCGGCGGGCTCAAGGCGGTCACGGGAGACCCCCAAAGACAATCCGGCATGCGCTTCTCAGGCAGCTATCCGCTGTCTTGCGGCGAGCGTTTCTGGGCGCTGGCGCACACCGATGCAAGGCAGTACAGCGCGCGCTTGCTGTCGACAATCTGGCGCAGCGGCGGCGGCAAACTGAGCGGCACCGTTCGCGACGGGCCGGCGCCTGCCGATGCCGCGCCGACGTTCGAGTTGACGTCGCCAGCGCTGTCCGACGTGGTCCGCGACATCAACAAGTACAGCAACAACGTCATGGCGCAGCAGGTCTTCCTGACGCTGGGCCTGCTGCGCAATGGCGGCACACGTGTGTCGCCTGAAGACGCCCGTGAGGCGCTCAGGCTGTGGATGCGCGATCGCATGGGCGAGTCGTTGGACGGCGTGGTCGTCGACAACGGCTCCGGCCTGTCGCGCCAGACGCGCCTGTCCGCGGCGCTGCTGGGGCGTGTGCTGCAGCGCGCCTGGAGCAGTGCCGTGATGCCCGAGCTGATGGCCTCGCTGCCGGTGACGGGCCTCGACGGCACGCTGCGCCGCTCGCGCGGCAATGCCGCGACGACGGGCCGCGCACATCTGAAAACTGGTTCGCTGCGCGACGTGCAGGCGCTGGCCGGCTACGTGCTCGGCGCCAGTGGCAAGCGCTACGTGCTGGTAGCGATGATCAACCACCCCAACGCCGGCGCGGCGAGGCCCGCGCTCGATGCGCTCGTGCAGTGGACGATCAACGACTCGGCACGCCCATAAAAAAGCCGGCCCGCAGGCCGGCTTTTTCGCGGAGCGTCTGACGATCAAAGGTTGTCAGGCACCCAGCCAAAGTCCTTGAGCTTCGTCCAGATCTGATCGGCAAAGATCTTGTGGCCGCCGGTGGTGGGGTGCACGCCGTCGGCGAACAGGTAGGTGCTGGCGCTGGCGCCGGGGGTGATGGCGTTGAGGCTGGGCAGGCCGGCCGCGGTGAACAGGGCTGCTAACGCCGCGTTGCAGAACAGTGACGAGCCATCGGTCACGCGGCCACCGGTCACGCCGGTGATGATGGTTGCATTGCACGCAGGCGTGGTGATGTTGGTCAGGCCGAAGCTGCTCGGGCTGGCCTGCACGGCCGCATTGAGCGCGCGGGCGTCGATGATGCGTGCCGAAGAACCGTCCAGGCCAGCCAGCAGCGCTGCGTTGAACGCGGCCGAGAGCTGGCTCAGGAAGGCCTTGTTTTCGGCCGGCAGAGCGGCGAAAGCTGGCGTGGTCGACGAATCGGGCAGCGTCATCACGGCCACGCGCTTCGCGCCGTTGGCCAGGATTTGATCCTTCACCAACGTGGCCAGCTCTGTGCCCGTTGTTTGCAAAGCGGCGACGGCGTCTGCCGGCGCAATCGCGCCGGCACCGACCAGACCGAACTGAATGAAGACGTCGTTGTTGCCGCCGAAAACAAACACGAGGTCGTCACCGCTGAAGCTGCTGAAGGCAGTCAGGTGATCGGCCACCTGCGTCACCATCGGCACCGTCATCGGGGCCGGCGAGGCACCGTTGATGCCGTTGCCGTTCGGATTGCCAATGCCATCTGGCGCGGTG
>JANOEG010000167.1:0-4526 GCA_031413095.1 Burkholderiales bacterium
CGTTGCACGGCTCGGCGCCGGCGTCAACAGGCTGACGATGATGATCACCGCAATGCCCACTGGGACGCCGAAGATGCCCGCCGAGATCGGCGAGATGCCCCACCAGATGTTGTCGGCCACCGGGCTGGTGACGCCGAAGACACTCCGTAACCACGGCTGCGTCGTCGCCATGTAGTAGAACGTTGTGCCCAGGCCGGCGATCATGCCCAGCGAGGCGCCCCACTTGTTGGCGCGCTTCCAGAAAATGCCGAGCACCAGCGGTGGGAAGAACGTGGCGGCTGCGAACGAGAACGCCGCGGAGACCAGGAACAGGATGTCCGCCGGTTTCTGCGCCGCCACACCGGCTGCGGCCAACGCCACGACGACGAGCAAGGCCTTCGAGATGGCGACACGGCGCGCGGTCGGCGCGTTCGGATCGATCATCTTGTAGTACAGGTCGTGCGACAGCGCGTTGGCGATCGTCAACAGCAAGCCGTCGGCCGTGGACAGCGCAGCGGCGAGGCCACCGGCTGCCACCATGCCCGACACCACATACGGCAAGCCACCGATTTCCGGCGTGGCCAGCACGATGATGTCGCCGCTGATGCGCATCTCGCCCAACTGGAAGATGCCGTCGCCGTTGATGTCGGCGACTGACAGCAGCGCCGGATCGACCTTGGCCCAGTTGCCGATCCACGCCGGCAGCTTGTCGAACGGCGTGCCGACGAGCACGTTGAAGATCTCGTACTTGACCAGCACCGCCAAGGCCGGCGCCGTGAAGTACAGCAGGAAGATGAAGAACAGGCTCCACGTCACCGAGTCCCGCGCCTCCTTCACCGACGGCGTCGTGTAGTACCGCATCAGGATGTGCGGCAGCGCGGCCGTGCCCACCATCAGGCAGAAGATCAACGCCAGGAAGTTGCGACGCGAGGTGTCGAACGCTGCCTTGGCCTTGTCGTCGCCGTCCGGGTTGCCCGCAAACTGCTGCGCGTGCGGCGGCATGCCGGCCAGCGGCAAGGCGCGCGAGGCGCTGCCGGCCTTGGCGGCCGTGTAAGCCTTCTTCGCTTCCTCGAGGGTCTTCGGCAGTGCTGCCAGCGCGCGCTCGGCGGCTTGCAGGTCACCAACCGGGCCGTTGGCCGCTTTCAGGTCCTCGACCTTCTTCTGCGCGGCAGCCAGATCGGCGGCCATCGCGGCCGGCACATCCTTCAGCTTGGCGTCGGCCGCGGCCGCGCGCTCCTTGAAGATGTTGATGACCTGCTGTTCCTTCGGGTCGGCGATCAGCTGCTTCTCGCGCTCGGTGATCTTGGCCAACTGGTAGCCGTAGACCGCTTGCGGGATCGGCACGCCGGTCTGCTTGACCGCCAGCCACACCACCGGAACCATGTAGGCCACGATCAGGATGATGTACTGCGCCACCTGCGTCCAGGTGACGGCGCGCATGCCGCCGAGGAACGAGCACACCAGGATGCCCCCCAGGCCGACGAAAATGCCGACCTCGAAGGCCAGGCCCGACAGGCGCGTGGTGATCAGTCCAACGCCGTAGATCTGCGCCACCACATAGGTGAACGAGCACAGGATCGCGCCAACGATGCCGATGAAGCGCGGCAAGTTGCCCTCGAAGCGTTCACCGAGAAAGTCAGGGATCGTGAACTGGCCGAACTTGCGCATGTAGGGCGCCAGGAACAGCGCCACCAGGCAGTAGCCGCCGGTCCAACCCATGATGAAGGCCAGGCCGCCGTAGCCACTGAGGTACACCGTGCCGGCCATGCCGATGAAGGACGCAGCGCTCATCCAGTCAGCGCCGGTCGCCATGCCGTTGTACAGCGCCGGCACCCGTCGCCCGGCGACGTAGTACTCAGCCGCGTCCGTCGTCCGGCTCATGATGCCGATGCCGGCATACAGGCCAATCGTGGCCAGCAGGAAGATGAAACCGATCCAGTTCCGCGGCAGGCCCATCTGTTCCAGCACCGCCAGGACGATGACGAAAGCGATGAAGCCACCGGTGTACCAGGCGTACACCTTGTTGAGCTGGGACTTGAAGGTCGCCGTGGACGCAGAGTCCGTCTTGGCGCCGTGTTCGAACATGCCGGCCATGGTTAGTCCTCCTCGTGGACGTTGTGCTCGATGTCGAGCTTGTTCATGTAGCGGGCGTAGTACCAGATGATCAGGCAGTACACGATCAACGCGCCCTGCCCGCCCATCCAGACGCTGAACGGCCAGCCGAAGAAGGTGAAGTTGAGGTCACGGGCGAAGTAGCCCACAACAAACGTCACCACGAACCAGATGGCCAAGAGGATTGCGGTGATCCGCAAATTCTTGTTCCAGTACTGGCGGTGGTTCTCCGAGATCTGTCTCATCGTCTAGCCTCCAACAGTTTTTGCATCCGGGATGAGCCCGGCCCTCTCAAACTCAAGAACTCCGCTCACGCCACCAGGCCGGTTTCCCGCTCCAGTTGCGCCGCCACCTTGGGCTCGAAGCCCTTCAGGTGGCGAATGATCTTTCTGGCCTCTTCAGGCTCGCGCCGATCGAATTGCACGCGCGCGAGCTGGTACCAGCCGTACGGGCTCATCGGCTGCAACTCGGTGTTCTTCTTCAACGCGGCCACAGCGTCCTCGGGGCGTTGCAGACGGATCAGCACCAGGCCGAGTCCGTACCAGGCGCGGTCGAGCTTGGGGTCGAGCTCGAGGGCGCGGCGAAACATCGGCTCGGCGTCGGTGTAGCGGCCGGCCTCTTCGAGCAGGTAAGCCAGATTGAACCAGTCGGCCGCGCTGCGATCAGGATGAGCCGCGACCAGCGCCTGCTGATCGGCAATGGCGTCATCGCGCCGGCCGGCTTGCGCGCGCACATGCGAGCGGCTCGACAGCGCGTAGGCATCGCCGGGCCAACGGCGCAGCATCTCGTCGAACACCGTCTCGGCTTGCGTCGGGCGGCCGATCACCAGCCAGGCCATCGCGCTCAGCTTGAACCATTGGTAGTTCAGGTTCACCGGCAGTGCTCCGGGCCAACCTGCATGCACAGGTCGATGCGTTCAAAGGTCACGACGAAATACAGGACTAGCACGAGGAAGAAGGTGACGATCGGCACATGCTCATCGGCCACCAGCTTCGGCGTCAGCTTGCGAACGACCACCGTGAACGGCTTGGACAGCAGCTGCAGCAGGCGGTAGAAGAAATTGCTGTCGCGCTTGTGCCCGGCCAACACGAACAGGGCACCCTGCCCGGCCAGCGCCAGCAGCGGGATGTACAGAATCAGTTGAACGAGATTCAGGAAGACCAGCATTGCGAATGACAAGGACGCACTCGCCCGGAGTGCCATGAGCCGTACTGTCGTACGGGAGCGCTTACGGCTTTCTGACAAACGCTTACCGCCAATGGCAAACCCCCTGGGGACTAACCCTTGAGCGTGACGTGCGTGAGACAATTCACGCCTTCAAAAATCGGGCTCTGCCGTCATGGACATCGAACGCATCAACCAGATCGGCACGCTGCTGACCGACCTCGCAGCGCGCACTGAAGCGCTTCGGGGGTATCTTTGACTACGAGCGCAAATCCCTGCGCCTGAACGAGGTCAACGCCGCGCTCGAGAACCCGAACGTCTGGAACGAGCCGAAGCGCGCGCAGGAACTGGGGCGCGAGAAGAAATCACTCGAGACCGTGGTCGAGACGATCGACCACCTGGCGTCGAACCTGTCGGACAACAGCGAGTTGTTCGACATGTCGAAGGCCGACGACGACCTGCCGGCGCTGGCCACGATCGAAGCCGAAGCCGCCAAGCTCGGCGAGACGGTGGAGCAGCTCGAGTTCCGCCGCATGTTCAACAACCCGGCCGACCCGCTGAATTGTTTTATCGACATCCAGGCCGGCGCCGGCGGCACCGAAGCCTGCGATTGGGCCGCCATGCTGCTGCGCCAGTACCTGAAGTACTGCGAACGCAAGGGCTTCAAGGCCGAGGTGATGGAAGAAACCGAAGGCGACGTCGCCGGCATCCGTTCGGCGACGATCAAGGTCGAGGGCGACTACGCCTTCGGCCACCTGCGGACTGAAACCGGCGTGCACCGCCTGGTGCGCAAGAGCCCGTTCGATTCGTCGGGCGGCCGGCACACGTCATTCGCCTCGCTGTTCGTCTATCCGGAAGTCGATGACTCGATCGAGATCGAGATCAACCCGGCCGATGTGCGCGTAGACACCTTCCGTGCCAGCGGTGCCGGCGGCCAGCACATCAACAAGACCGACTCTGCCGTGCGCCTGACGCACATCCCGACCAACATCGTCGTGCAATGCCAGAACGACCGGTCGCAGCACCGCAACCGCGATGAAGCCTGGCAGATGCTGCGCTCGCGCCTCTATGAGCACGAGATGCAGAAGCAGCGGGTGGCGCAGCAAAAGCTCGAAGACAGCAAGACCGATGTCGGCTGGGCGTAAAGCGGCAGGCTGGCCAGGTCTTTCCCCTGCAGTGCATTAACATATTCGCGTATGGACTCAAGCGGCAAGCGATAGATCCAGGCGTGATGGGTATCATCACCGATACGGCTATGAATATTTTCCATC
>JANOEG010000168.1:0-6075 GCA_031413095.1 Burkholderiales bacterium
CGCGCAGGCACGACAGACACAGGCAGCCGGTGTAGCGCTCGCGCAGCGAGGCCAGCGTCTGCGAATCGAGTGCGATCGCTTTGCAAGCACACGGCGTCGCAGGATCATCGGCGCCGCAATGGAAATCACCATCACAGCGCGGGCAGCGGGCCAGGTTCTTGGTCATGCGCGGCGGCGCTTGCGGGGCGGTGGAGACGCCTTCGGCGCAATACGTTCGCGCGTGCCGTACGCCGCGCGCGGCTCGTGCGCCGCGTCGGCAAACGGGTTGATCACTTCCAGGTCGCCAAAGCGCATGCCGGCCTGCATGTCTTCGCTGAACAGCGCCTCACAGCCGGCGTCGAGTGCAGCTTGCACGATGAGCCCGTCCCAAGGCGAAAGCTGGTGACGCTGGCCAAGCTGCAAGCCGCGCAGCACCAATGCTGCGTCGGCGAGCACAACATGCTCGTCGGCGAGGGACTCCACGATCTTGAGCGCCAGGTCCTTCTTGAGCAGCGCCGCGCGTTGCAGCGCGTTGTAGGCCTCGATCATGACCTGCGTGCTCAGTACGAACGAGCCGGCTGCAATGTGAGTCTCCATCAATGCCAGCGCACGACTCTGTTTCAGACCGTCGCGCCGGTCATGCGCATAGACGATGACGTTGGTATCGAAGAACGCCCTCACTTGCTGCGGCGACGATCCAGCTCGTCCATGCGCTCGGCGTACAGCGCCTCGCGGCCCGGCCACGCAGGGGGTGAACCGGCAGGACGCAACCGCGCGCTCGCCACACTGGCACGCAGACGCGCAATGCGGCGCTCTACATCGGACTCGCGGCCCACGTACTGCTCGATCGCACGGCGGCAGATCTCATTGACGCTGGTGCCGTCGTTCAACGCCTTGATGCGGGCTTGTTTGAGCAACGCGTCGTCGATGGCCAAAGTGAGGTTGGACATGGCCGCCTCCGTAGAACACGGAACCAGTGTAGCACTGGTTCCGTGTTGAGCGCCGAGTGCTATGCCGCGCCCTGCACGTTGACGTACAGCGCGTAAAGCGAATGGCTCGCCGCCATGAACAGGCGGTTGCGCTTGGCGCCGCCGAAGCACAGGTTGGCGCAGCGCTCGGGCAGATGGATGTGGCCCAGCGCCTTGCCCGCGGCGTCGAACACGCGCACGCCGTCGAGCGGCTCGCTCGGCATGCGGCCGTTGCCGCCCCAGCCGCACCAGATGTGGCCTTCGGCATCGATCGCGATGCCATCGAGCGCGCCGCCGTCGGCCGCGTCGATGACGAGGCGCTTGTTGACGAGCGCGCCGTTCGTGCCGACGCGGTACGCCCACAGCTTGCGATGCGGCTCGGCGCGGCTTTCAACGACATACAGCTCAGACTCGTCGGGCGAAAACGCCAGGCCGTTCGGGCCCTTGAGGTCGATCAGCATCTGCTGCAACTCGCCTTGTGGTGACAGGCGGTAGACCGCATGCGGCAGCTCCTGCGCCGCGGGCTCGCCCTCCCAGTGGCCGCTGATGCCGAAGGTCGGGTCGGTGAACCAGATGCTGCCATCCTGGGCGCAGACGATGTCGTTCGGCGAGTTCAGCCGCTTGCCGTCGAAGCGGTCGGCGAGCACGGTGATGCGGCCGTCGTATTCAGTGCGCGTGATGCGCCGCGTCAGGTGTTCGCACGAGACGAGCCGGCCGTCGCGGTCGCGCGTGTGGCCGTTGGCGTTGTCGGCCGGCGCGCGGAAAACGCTGGTCGCGCCCGACGCATCGTCCCAGCGCAGGATGCGGTTGTTCGGGATGTCACTGAACAACAGGTAGCGGCCATCGCCGAACCACACCGGGCCTTCGGCCCAGCGAAAACCCGTGGCCAGTTGCTCGACGCTGGCGCTGTACAGGCGCAGCGCGAAGAAGGCGTCGTCGAGAACTTCGATCGACGGATCAGGGTAGCGGCTCGAAGGCTGAAAAGACACACGGACTCCGATGTAGTTTTCAGTAGCGTACCGGCATGAAGGCCCAGTCGGGCTCCTTCTTTCGCATCTCGATGGCGTCGTCGCGGTCGGTCAGGCCGCAGTCTAGGTACTGCTGGTGAAGGCGCGCGAGGGCCGCAGGGTCGAGCGTGATGCCCAAGCCGGGCTCGCGCGTGACGCGGGCGCAGCCGCCTTCGATCGGCAGCTTGCCGCCAATCAGCAGCTCGTCGCTCTGCCACGGGTAATGGGTGTCGCAGGCGTAGGTCAGCATCGGCGTGGCCGCGGCCAGGTGCGTCATCGCCGCCATTGAGACGCCGACGTGGCTGTTGGAATGCATCGAAAGCCCGCGGCCGAACGTGGCGGCGACGCGGTTCAACTCCAGCGTGGCGCGCAGCCCACCCCAGAAGTGGTGGTCGGTGAGGATGATGTCCTCGCTGTGCTTGGCGATGCTGCCGGGGATGTCGCCGTAAGACGTCGTGCACATGTTGGTGGCAAACGGCATGTCGCCCATCTCGCGGCGCAGCGCGGCCATGCCGTCCTGGCCGCGCACCGGGTCTTCGTAGTATTCGAGCGTGCCTTGCAGGCGCTTGCCGCAGCGCAGCGCCGTGGCATGGGTCCAGGCGCCGTTGGGGTCGATGCGCAGCGGCACGTGCGGGCCGAAGGCCTTGCGCAGCGCCAACATCGAGTCGACCTCGAGGTCGGGGTCGAGGATGCCGTTCTTGAGCTTGATCGACTCGAAGCCGTATTCGTCGCACATCGCGCGCGCTTGCGCGACGATGCCTTCAGGGTCGAGCGCCGCGGCCTGGCGCGCCGCCGCCCAGCCGGTCGCCGCCGGGTCGATTCCGAAGCCGAGCGCACCGCCCGCGCCCTCGTACTTGAAGAAGAGGTAGGCCGAGTACGGCACGCGCTCGCGCACCACGCCGCCGAGCAGGTCGACCACCGGGCGCTCGATGGCCTTGCCCATCATGTCGAAGCAGGCGACCTCGATCGCGCTCCAGACGTGGTTGATGCGCGCCGTCTCCCACGGCCGCACGTCCTTCAGCGCGCTGACGCCGCCGTCGCCGAAACGGTCGACCAGCGCTTGTTTGATGCCGTTGAGCTGGAACGGGTCATGGCCGATGACGACATCGCGTGCGTCGCGCAGCATCGCCAGCGTGGCCGACCCACCGGGGATCTCGCCGATGCCGGTGATGCGGTCGTCGGACACCAACTCGACGATCGTGCGCAGCGCGTACGGCGCGTGCAGGCCGGCGGCGTTGAGCAGCGGCGGATCGCCCACCGCAATGGGCGTCACGCGCATCTCGACGATCTTCATTTCCGTGTCGTCACTTGAACAGGCTGGGCAGCCAGAGCGAGAACGCTGGCACGTAGGTGACAAGCATCAGGCAAACGCCGAGCGCGCCGTAGAACGGCCAAATCGAACGCATGACCTCGCCGACCGAGATCTTGCCGATCGCGCAGCCGATGAATTGCACCGTGCCCACAGGCGGTGTGTTCAGGCCGAGGGCGCAGTTGATCAGCATCATCACGCCGAACTGCAGCGGGTCCATGCCGAACTGCTGCGCGAGTGGCATGAAGATGGGTGTGCAGATCAGGATCGTGGGCGCCATGTCCAGGAAGGTGCCGAGCACGAACAGCAGCACGTTAATCATGAGGAACATGACCCAGGGCTCGGTGGAGATAACCTTCATCAGCTCGCCGGTGCGTTGCGGCACCTCGTACAGCGCCAGGAAGTAGCCGAACGCTGCCGAAATGCCGATCAGCAGCAGCACCACGCCGGTGGTCTTGCAGGCCTTGGCACAGGCCTTCATGAAGTTGTGCCACGACATCGAGCGGTACACGAACACCGTGACCAGCAGCGCCCAGGCGACTGCTATCGACGCCGATTCAGTGGCGGTGAACGCGCCCGACAGGATACCGACCAGGATGATGACCACCACCATCAACCCCGGCAGCGAAGCGGCGAAGGCGGTGGCCACCGCCATCCAGCCCGGGAAAGCGCCGCGTACCGGGTAGCCGCGCCGGCGCGCGACCCAATAGGCCGCACCGAGGTTGCACAGCGTCAAGAGCAGCGCAGGCACGATGCCGGCGAGGATGAGCCCCAGCACGCTGACCGAAGCCAGCCCCGAGGCGGCGAGCGTGAAGAGGATGAGATTGTGAGAGGTGGGCATCAGCGCCCCCACCAGCGCTGCGTGTGTGGTGACGTTCACCGCATAGTCAGCGTCGTAGCCTTCCTTCTTCATCAGCGGAATCATCACGCTGCCCATCGCTGACACGTCGGCCGCGGGCGAGCCGACGATGCCGCCGAACAGTGTGCAGCCGAGCACGTTGCTCATTCCCAGCCCGCCACGAACATGGCCGACCAGCGAGTTGGCGAAGCGCACGATGCGCTCTGCGATGCCGCCGTAGAGCATCAGCTCGCCCGCGAAGACGAAGAACGGGATGGCGAGGAAGCTGAAGATCTGCATCCCGCCGACCATCTTCTGGAAGACGACGGCCATCGGCAGGCCAGCCACGAAGATGGTGGCGAGCGAAGACAGACCGATGGCGAAAGCCACCGGCACGCCGATCAACAGGAGCAGCGTGAAGCTGACTGCCAGGACGGTCAGTTCCATGCCGGCTCCACCTCGGTGCCGCGCAGGATGGCGACGAAATGTTCGATCGAGAACAGGACAATCAACACGCCCGCAATGACCAGCGGCACGTAGTCGATGCCGTCCGGTACTGGCAGCATGGGCTTCTTTTCACCCCACTTGGCGATGGCCCATTGCGAACCACCCCAGACCATCGCCGCACCGAACAGTCCCACGAGCACGTGGACCACGAGCTCGACGCGGAGCCGCCACTTCTCGGGCAGCAGCACGACCATCGACTCCAGGCCAATGTGCCCCGCGTCGCGCACGCCCACCGCCAGGCCAAAGGCGGTGACGAACAGCACCAGCAGCAGCGCCATGGCCTCGGCCCAGGTGGGCGTGTCGTTCATGACATAGCGGCCGAACACCTGCCACTGCACCGCCAGGACGATGGCGAGCAGGCCCACCACCGCCAGGGCGAGGCTGATCTTGGCCAACGTGGCGCAAAGCCGCGTGTACATCAAATGCTCCTCCCAAGGGCTCGCTGCCGTCCGCACGGGACGGCAGCGGCGGCGCGGCGTGGCTTACTTCGTGTCCTGAATTGCCTTGACCATGCGCTTCATGTCCGGTGTGGTCATGAACTTCTCGTACACCGGGGTCATCGCGGCCTGGAAAGACTTCTTGTCGACGTCGACGAATTCGGCGCCGAGTGCCTTGACGGCCGCAAGCGACTTGGCTTCATAGGCGTCCCATGACTTGCGCTGCACTGCGACGCTTTCCTTCGCGGCGGCACGCACCATCGCCTGCTCAGCGGGCGGCAGCTTGTCGAAGACGATCTTGCTCATCACAAGGATCTCGGGCGCCATCGAATGCTCGGTGCGCGAGTAGATCTTGACGGCCTCGGCGTGCTTGGCGGTGTCGTAGCTCGGGACGTTGTTTTCCGCGGCGTCGATCAGGCCGGTCTTCAAGCCGGTGTAGACCTCGCCGTAGGGCATTGGGGTGGCGTTGGCGCCCATCGCGCTGATCAATGCGACCCACAAGTCGCTCTGCTGCACGCGGATCTTCATGCCTTTGGTGTCGGCCACAGACTTGATCGCCTTCTTCGAATAGATGCTGCGCGCGCCGCTGTCGTAGAACGCCAATCCGATGTAGCCGGCACTCTCGCAGCTCTTCAGGATCTCGTCACCGACCGGGCCATCGAGCGACTTGCGCATGTGTTCGACGCTGTTGAACAGGAACGGCATCGTCGGCACCTGCGTCAGCGGGCAGATCGCGTTCATCGGGCTCACGTTGACGCGCGTCATGTCCAGCGCGCCGATCTTCACTTGGTCGATGGTTTCCTTTTCGGTGCCCAACGCGCCCTTGTTGAAGACCTTGATCTTGTGCTTTCCGCCACTCGCCTTCTCCAACTGCTCGCCCATGAACTTGACGGCCACGGTGGTGGGGTAGTCATCCGGGTTGTGCACCTCGGCCGAGCGAAACTCGACGGCACCGGCCGCGAACGTGGCCAGCGCCGCAGCGGCGGCCAGCAGGGTTTTCTTGATCAGCATGTCTTCAGTCTCCTGGGGG
>JANOEG010000169.1:0-5618 GCA_031413095.1 Burkholderiales bacterium
CGTCAGGAAAATTTCCAGCGGGTCCTTGTTGGCCTTTTTCTCGACCTGGTCGAGGGCGCCGTAGATGATCGCTTCGGCCACGGCCTTCTTGCCGGACTCCATGACGACGTTCATGAACTTCGAGAGATCGACCGAGCCGAACTTGGGATCGGGGAGGATGTCTCGTTTGGGGACTTCGCGACGACGCGGCATGGGGATCTTCCTTGGGTAGTTTCAGTTGACGCACAGCTTTCGCTGCACGACGCGAAAGGCCATTTAGCCCTTCACTTACTCGGCTATGGGCTTGCGCCTTAGGCCTTCTTGGGGCGCTTTGCGCCGTACTTCGACCGCGATTGCTTGCGGTCCTTGACACCTTGCAAGTCGAGCGAGCCACGAACGATGTGGTAGCGCACGCCCGGCAAGTCCTTCACGCGGCCGCCGCGCACGAGCACGACAGAGTGCTCCTGCAGGTTGTGGCCCTCACCGCCGATGTAGGAGATGACCTCGAAGCCGTTGGTCAGGCGCACCTTGGCGACCTTGCGCAGGGCCGAGTTCGGCTTCTTCGGCGTGGTGGTGTAGACGCGGGTGCAAACACCGCGGCGCTGCGGCGAGTTCTGCATCGCCGGCGATTTGCTCTTCACCGCCTCGACCTCACGGCCATGGCGAACGAGCTGATTGATGGTAGGCATGATCGGTTGACTTGTTCCCGTTTGAAGTCAGTCCCCAGGGACAGTTCGGATGGTTCAGATTCTTCGGCAGAAGCCAAAGCGCTCGGATCCCGAAAGATCGAGCGCAAAGCCGTTCACCGAAAAGCCCGCGATTATATTGGGCGGATCACCTAGCGGCAAGCACGAGGCCTTCCCTGAACGCGCCGAGCACCCTGATTTCGTCGTGTGAGCGGTCGCTCACCCCGGTGCCGCTGATCGTATTGGACACGAATGCGGTGCTCGACTGGCTGCTGTTCGGCGACCCGGGCATGCAAGCGCTGGCCGCGGCCATCGAAAAAGGCCACCTGCGCTGGATCGCCACGGCCGCCATGCGCGGTGAGTTCAACCACGTGCTTGGCCGCGGCCTAGCCACCGCGCGCGGCACGGACCCCAAGCACTTCGAACTCGCTTGGCGCCAGCACTGCACCGAGCATCCCTCAGCACCTCTGGCCGACGCCCGCCTGCGCTGCACCGACACCGACGACCAGAAGTTTCTCGACCTTGCCCTGGCGTCCAACGCCCGCTGGCTCATCAGCCGCGACCGCGCCGTGCTCAAGCTGCGACGCCGCGCCGCCGTCCACGGGCTTGCCATCGCAACGCCCACTCAGTGGCGCTCTGAATGAAGAAGGGCGGCCCTCAGGCCGCCCTTCTTGGTGCGAAGCGGAACCGATCTACTCGGCCGCCGCCTCGCCACTCGTCGCAGCCGCTGCCGCCGTCTCCGCATCGACCGCCGCCAGTTGCGCCGCAGCCAGCTCCTCGGCCTCCTGCATCGCAATCGCCCGGCGCTCGCTCTCGTCCATCTCTTGCTTGACCTTGCGTGCCTGGTGGAAGGCCATGCCGGTGCCTGCGGGGATCAGGCGGCCGACGATGACGTTTTCCTTCAGGCCGCGCAGCTCGTCGCGCTTGCCCATGATGGCAGCCTCGGTGAGCACGCGTGTGGTCTCCTGGAACGAGGCCGCCGAGATGAAGCTGTCGGTGGACAGCGACGCCTTGGTGATGCCGAGCAGCAGATCGTTGTACGTCGCCGGGACCTTGCCCTCGCCACGCAAACGATCGTTGGTGTCGAACAGTTCCGAGCGCTCGACCTGTTCGCCGCCGATGTAGGCGCTGTCGCCTGCATTGGCGATCTGCACGCGGCGCAGCATCTGGCGCACGATCACTTCGATGTGCTTGTCGTTGATCTTCACGCCTTGCAAGCGGTACACGTCCTGCACTTCATCGACGATGTAGCGTGCCAGCTCTTCGATGCCCAGGAGGCGCAGGATGTCCTGCGGATCGGCTGCGCCGTCCACCACCAGCTCGCCCTTGTTGACCACCTGGCCTTCGTGGACCAGGATGTTCTTCTCCTTGGGCACGAGTTGCTCGTGCACCTGGCCTTCGGGGTCGGTGATCTGCAGGCGGTTCTTGCCCTTGGTCTCCTTGCCGAACGACACCGTGCCGGTGACTTCGGCCAGCGAGCCAGCGTCCTTCGGCGAACGCGCCTCGAACAGCTCGGCCACCCGCGGCAAGCCGCCGGTGATGTCGCGCGTCTTCTGGCCTTCGACCGGAATGCGCGCCAACACTTCGCCTGGTGCCAGGTCCTGGCCGTCGCGAATCTGGATCAGCGAGCCGACCGGGAAGCCGATCGTTACCGAGTGATCAGTGCCGGGAATCTTCACCTCATTGCCGGCCACGTCGAGCAGCTTGACCTGCGGACGTACCACCTTCGCTGCGCCACGGCGCTTGGGGTCGATGACCACCAGCGTCGACAGGCCCGTGACCTCGTCGACCTGCTTGGCAACCGTCACGCCCACTTCGACGTTCTCGAACTTCGCCTTGCCAGCGAACTCGGTGATGATCGGGCGCGTCAGCGGATCCCAGGTCGCCAGCGGCGTGCCGGCCTTGACCTGCTGGTCGCTCTTGATATTGAGCGTCGCGCCATACGGCAGCTTGTGGCGCTCGCGTTCGCGGCCGTGCTGGTCGGAGATCACGATCTCGCCGGAACGCGAGATAACGACCAGGTCTTTCTTGCCGTTGGTGACGTAGCGCATCGTCGCGTTGAAGCCGATGATGCCGTCCGTCTTGGCGTCAACACTCGACGCCACTGCTGCGCGCGAAGCCGCGCCGCCGATGTGGAAGGTCCGCATCGTCAGCTGCGTGCCCGGCTCGCCAATCGACTGCGCGGCAATCACACCCACCGCCTCGCCGATGTTGACCAGCCCGCCACGGCCGAGGTCACGGCCGTAGCACTTGGCGCAGATGCCGAAGCGCGTCTTGCAGGTCAGCGGTGTGCGCACCTTGACTTCGTCGACACCGGCCACTTCCAGGATGTCGAGCGCATCTTCGTCGAGCATCGCGCCGGCTTCCATCAGCAGTTCCTGGGTCTCCGGGTGCAGCACTTCAATCGCCGTCACGCGGCCGAGAATGCGGTCGCGCAGGCTTTCGATCACTTCACCGCCTTCGACCAGCGCGCGCATGTTCATGCCGTCGTGCGTGCCGCAGTCTTCCTGCGTCACCACCAGGTCTTGCGTCACGTCGACCAGCCTGCGCGTCAGGTAGCCCGAGTTGGCCGTCTTCAGCGCCGTGTCCGCGAGGCCCTTGCGGGCGCCGTGGGTGGAAATGAAGTACTGCAGGACGTTCAGGCCTTCGCGGAAGTTGGCCGTGATCGGCGTCTCGATGATCGAGCCGTCCGGCTTGGCCATCAGGCCGCGCATGCCCGCCAACTGGCGAATCTGCGCTGCCGAACCGCGGGCGCCGGAGTCGGCCATCATGTAGATGGAGTTGAACGACTCCTGCTCCACTTCCTTGCCGTGGCGGTCCTTGACCTTCTCTTTCGACAGTTGCGCCATCATGACCTTGCCGACTTCGTCGCCGGTCTTGCCCCAGATGTCGACCACCTTGTTATAGCGCTCGCCGGAAGTGACCAGTCCCGAGACGTATTGCTGCTCGATTTCCTTGACTTCCTTTTCGGCACGCTCGATCAGGTCGGGCTTCTGCTTCGGCACCAACATGTCGTCGATGCAGATCGAAATGCCGGCGCGCGTGGCCAGCTTGAAGCCGGCTTGCAGCAACTTGTCGGCGAAGACGACCGTTTCCTTCAGCCCGCACTTGCGGAACGAGGTGTTGATCAGCCGTGAGATTTCCTTCTTCTTCAGGGCCTTGTTGATGTTGCTGAACGGCAGCCCCTTGGGCAGAATTTCCGACAGCAGCGCACGGCCGACCGTCGTGTCCACGAGCTTCGTTTCAGCCGTGAACTCACCCGTGACCTTGTCCTTCACGAACTCGGTCAGGCGCACGGACACCTTGCTCGTGATCTCGACCCTGTCGTTGTCGAGTGCGCGCTGCACCTCGCCGACGTCGGAGAAGATGATCCCCTCGCCCTTGGCGTTGATGCGGTCGCGCGTGGCGTAGTACAGACCCAGCACCACGTCTTGCGACGGCACGATCGACGGCTCGCCGTTGGCAGGGAACAGGATGTTGTTCGACGCCAGCATCAGCGTGCGGGCTTCCATCTGCGCCTCGATCGACAGCGGCACGTGCACGGCCATCTGGTCGCCGTCGAAGTCGGCGTTGAAGGCCGAGCAGACGAGCGGGTGCAACTGGATCGCCTTGCCTTCGATCAGCAGCGGCTCGAAAGCCTGGATGCCCAGGCGGTGCAGCGTGGGCGCCCGGTTCAACATCACCGGGTGTTCCTTGATGACTTCCTCAAGAATGTCCCAGACGACCGGCGTGCCCGACTCCACTTCCTTCTTCGCCGCCTTGATGGTGGTGGCGATGCCCATCGCTTCGAGGCGCGAGAAGATGAACGGCTTGAACAGTTCCAGCGCCATCAGCTTGGGCAAACCGCACTGGTGCAGCTTCAAGGTCGGGCCGACCACGATGACCGAACGGCCCGAGTAGTCGACGCGCTTGCCCAGCAAGTTCTGGCGGAAACGGCCGCTCTTGCCCTTGATCATGTCGGCCAGCGACTTCAGTGCACGCTTATTCGCGCCCGTCATCGCCTTGCCGCGGCGGCCGTTGTCGAGCAACGAATCGACGGCTTCCTGCAGCATGCGCTTTTCGTTGCGCACGATGATCTCGGGCGCCTTCAACTCCAGCAGCCGCGCAAGGCGGTTGTTGCGGTTGATGACGCGGCGGTACAGGTCGTTCAGGTCCGACGTGGCGAA
Organism: Burkholderiales bacterium; assembly: GCA_031413095.1. Classification (GTDB taxonomy): domain Bacteria; phylum Pseudomonadota; class Gammaproteobacteria; order Burkholderiales; family Burkholderiaceae_C; genus CADEEN01. Next base: position 4,832 of record JANOEG010000169.1, read on the forward strand.
ACGCCCGCCGTCCAGCGGTACGAGCGGACGCAGATCCGGCGGCAACACGGGGAGGACCTGCAGCACCATCCACGCCGGCTTGATGCCCGAGCGCTTGAACGCTTCCATCACCTTCAGGCGCTTGGCATTCTTCTTGATCTTGAGCTCGGAACCCGTCACGTCGTTGCGGATCTTCTCGGCTTCGGCATCGAGGTCCAGGTCTTCGAGCAGGCGCTTCACGCCCTCGGCGCCCATCAGCGCAACGAACTCGTCGCCGTACTCGACGCGCTTCGCGTCATGGTCGTCCTCGGTCATGATGCTGAACTTCTTCAGCGGCGTCATGCCCGGGTCGACGACGACGTACGCCTCGAAATACAGCACGCGTTCGATGTCGCGCAAGGTCATGTCGAGCACCATGCCCAGGCGGGACGGCAGCGACTTCAGGAACCAGATGTGCGCGCACGGCGCGGCCAGGTCGATGTGGCCCATGCGGTCGCGCCGCACCTTGGTCTGCGTGACTTCAACGCCGCACTTCTCGCAGATCACGCCACGGTGCTTCAGGCGCTTGTACTTGCCGCACAGGCACTCGTAGTCCTTGATCGGGCCGAAGATCTTGGCGCAGAACATGCCATCGCGTTCCGGCTTGAAAGTCCGGTAGTTGATGGTCTCGGGCTTCTTCACTTCCCCGCACGACCAGGAGCGAATCTTCTCCGGCGACGCGAGGCCGATCCTGATGGCATCGAAATGCTCGTCAGGGGTGAATTGCTTGAATAGATCGAGTAAACCCTTCATGCATCTTCTCCTTAGT
>JANOEG010000170.1:0-2575 GCA_031413095.1 Burkholderiales bacterium
CTTCTCGGCGGCCATGCGGTCGGTGTGCGGCGTCTTGAACAGCCACTTCTTCACAGGTTCGACGATGACTACACCGCCGGCCAGCGAAATGAAGGGAATGCTGGCCTTCTCGACCAGCGGCGCCATCGCCATGGTGGCACCGGTGGTCGTGCCACCGATGATCAGGTCGACCTTGTCGGACTCGAGCAAACGCTTGGTCAGGTTGTTGGCCTTGCCCGCTTCACCACCGTCGTCGTAGTGAACCAGTTCGAGCTTGCGGCCAAGGACGCCACCTTGGGCGTTCAGGCGCTCGACGTACAACTGCAGGGTCTTCAACTCGGGCTCGCCCAGAAAGGCGGCCGGGCCGGTCACCGACAGTACCGCGCCCACCTTGATGGGCGCGGTGGTCTGGGCACCCACGTTGAAGCTGACGGCCAGCAGGGCTGTAGCCGTGCCGAGGAATATGCGTCTTTGAAAGGTCATGTCGGGTCTCCGTTGACTGGGGTTGATTCAGGATTGTCCGCGCGGCTTTCAGACGCGCTCGATCACCAGGGCGATGCCCTGGCCGACGCCGATGCACATCGTGCAAAGCGCATAGCGCCCATCGATGCGCTCGAGTTGGTTCAGCGCCGTCACCACCAGGCGCGCGCCCGAGGCGCCCAAAGGGTGGCCGATCGCGATCGCGCCGCCGTTCGGGTTGACATGCGCCGCATCGTCGGCCAGGCCGAGGTCGCGGGTCACTGCCAGCGCCTGTGCTGCGAAGGCTTCGTTCAGTTCGATCACGTCCATCTGCGCGAGCGTCAGGCCGGTCAAGGCCAGGACCTTCTTCGACGCCGGGGATGGGCCGAAGCCCATGATGCGGGGCGCCAGCCCTGCGGCTGCCATGCCCAGAACCCGTGCCCGCGGCTTGAGCCCGTGCTTGGCCGCTGCGGACTCGGATGCCAGGAGAATCGCGCAGGCCCCGTCGTTGACACCCGACGCGTTGCCTGCCGTCACGGTGCCGTCTGGGCGCACCACCCCCTTGAGCTTGGCCAGCATCTCGACGGTGGTTTCGGGACGCGGGTGCTCGTCAACCGAGAAGACTTTCGGGTCGCCCTTCTTCTGCGCCAGCGTCACCGGCACGATCTCGGTTGCGAAGTAGCCCGCCGCATGGGCCTGGGCCCAGCGCTGCTGGCTGCGCACTGCCAGCGCATCCTGGTCAGCGCGCGAGATACCGAAGTCACCCGCCACGTTTTCGGCCGTCTCGGGCATCGAGTCGATGCCGTACTTTGCCTTCATCAGCGGGTTGACGAAGCGCCAGCCGATCGTCGTGTCTTCGATCTTTGCGGCGCGCGCGAACGCGCTTTCGGCCTTGCCCATCACGAACGGCGCACGGGTCATGCTCTCGACCCCACCGGCGATCACGAGTTGCGCATCGCCGGCGCGGATGCTGCGAGCGCCAAGACCCACCGCATCCAGGCTGGAACCACAAAGCCGGTTGATCGAGTTGGCCGGCACCTCGATCGGCAGGCCACCGAGCAAGGCCACCATGCGGCCGACGTTGCGGTTGTCTTCGCCGGCCTGGTTGGCGCAACCGTAGTACAGGTCGTCAACGGCGGCCCAGTCGACGCCGGGGTTGCGCTCGCGCAGGGCCTTGATGGGCAAGGCACCGAGGTCGTCGGCGCGCACACCGGCCAGCGCGCCGCCGTAGCGGCCGAAGGGGGTGCGCACGGCGTCGCAGATCAGGGCATGGTTTGTCATGGTGTCCTCGCGCCTCAGATCGAGCCCTTGGCCATTTCGTGGGTGACCTTCGGCCGCTTGTCGACGACCCGCTTGGCCTTGCCGGTCGACGTGCGCTCCATGCAGCCGGCGGCGAGCACGCGCACCTTGGTGCTGACACCGACGTAGGTCTTGATGCCGTGCTGCAACTCCTTGGCGCACGCCTCCAGATCGCGCTCGTTCAGGCGGTCCGAGACTTCCTGGCGCGCCTCGACGATGACGTCGAGCTTGTCGAGGTGGCCTTCGCGCGTCACGACGAGCTGATAGATGGGTGCCAGCATGGGCTGCTTCAGCACCAGTTCCTCGATCTGCGTCGGGAACACGTTGACGCCGCGGATGATCAGCATGTCGTCCGAGCGGCCGGTGATCTTGCCGATGCGGCGCATCGAGCGCGAGGTCGGCGGCAGCAGGCGGGTCAGGTCGCGCGTGCGGTAGCGGATGATGGGCAGCGCTTCCTTGGTCAGCGAGGTGAAGACCAGTTCGCCTTCCTCGCCGTCGGGCAGCACCGCGCCAGTCTGCGGGTCGATCACCTCGGGATAGAAATAGTCCTCCCAGATGGTGAGGCCGTCCTTGGTTTCCGCGCACTCCTGGGCGACGCCCGGGCCGATGACTTCCGAGAGCCCGTAGTGATCCAGGGCCGAGAGCGAGGTGCGCGCCTCGATCGAGCGGCGCAGTTCGTTGGTCCACGGCTCGGCGCCGAAGAAGCCGATGCGCAGGCTGGCCTGCCTGGGGTCTACACCCTGGCGTTCCATTTCGTCGGCGATCGCCAGCATGTAGGAGGGCGTGACGGCGATGATCTCGGGCTTGAAGTCCTCGATCAGCTGCACCTGGCGCTCGG
>JANOEG010000171.1:0-13422 GCA_031413095.1 Burkholderiales bacterium
TTGAGCGTGCCGATGTCTGCGACCCGTCAGCCATGCTGGCCATTGCCGGGCGGCACCGTGTCGACGCCGCGATCCACTTTGCAGCCCTCAAGGCTGTCGGCGAGTCGATGCAGCAACCGCTTGCTTATTACCGCAACAACCTCGGTGGGGTCGTCGCGACGTGCGAAGCGCTCGGCAGCTTCGGCGCCAAGCGCATTGTCTTTAGCAGCAGCGCCACAGTCTACGGGCAGCCAGAGTCGCTGCCAATCACGGAAGATGCGCCGCTTGCAGCCACCAACCCGTATGGCCAGACCAAGTTGATGGCCGAGCAGATCCTGGCTGATCTGCGTCATGCCGACCGCGCTTGGCGCGTGGCCAGCCTGCGCTACTTCAATCCTGTCGGGGCTCACGAGAGCGGCTCGATCGGCGAAGACCCCCGCGGCGTGCCGAACAACCTTATGCCATACGTGGCCCAAGTGGCCGTGGGCCGGCGTCCGCACCTGCAAGTCTTCGGCAACGACTACGACACGCCCGACGGCACCGGCGTGCGTGACTACGTCCATGTGATGGATCTGGCGGAAGGCCATGTGGCCGCTGTTTCGCACCTGCTCGACAGCGACGGCTCGATGACGCTGAATCTCGGCACGGGTCACGGCGCGAGCGTGCTTGATCTGGTCAAGGCGTATGAGCGCGCCAGCGGCCGCGCAATCCCTTACGTCATCTCGGCGCGCCGCCCCGGCGACGTCGCGGCATGCTATGCCGATGCCTCACGGGCCAGCTCAACGCTTCGCTGGCGAGCCAAGCGCGACCTGAACCAGATGTGCGTCGACAGTTGGCGCTGGCAATCCAGCCATCCGGACGGCTTCGGTACGGGCAGTTGAGCCTGTCGTCAGCGGCGTGAGCGCCCCTGCTGGTGTTGCATCAAAGTGCTGAGCTCGGCCTGCACGGTGGTCGGAAAGCCCCGCCGTCCGCCACGATAGTCATGAAGCATGTGATCGAGCACGCGCGTGCACAGCGGCACGTCTTCCCATGAATCAGCAATGGCGTTGGCGACGCGAGGAAACTGTTCACACGTGGTGTGGGGACGAATCGTCGGCGGCAAGGCAACCACCCAGTCCATCGCCGTGCCCGTCAAGGCCCGATCGGAGGGCAGCGCACCACGACGCCGATGCTCCCAATACCCTGGGGTTCTTTGCTGCATCACCTGCAATCCGGCCGGCAGCTCATCCAGCGCGCGACGTGCTTCGTCGAAATCGGTGATCTCGAAGTCCAGAGAGTCCAACGCTGCTGGTGGTTTGGGGGGCTGGTGGTTGATCATGGTCGCCCGGCACAGAGTTTGCGCACTGCGTACGCACGATTTTGGCTCAGTCGGCTACAAATAGGTACCCTCAGACCGGCGGGTCGAGCGCTCAGGCCGCTGCTCTTGTTCGTACCGCATGCTGAACCTCCCTACTCGGGTGTGTGCAGATTGCACAAGCCCGATGCCGGGCGATCCCCGCGCCCGGCAACCAGAACCTTTGCTGACACAGGGGTGGGTAAACTCTATCAATGCAATTCGCGGTGATTTGGTGTCTGGCCGATTCGCCGCTTCACGGTGGCCCAAACAGGGTTCATGCCCTCCGATGCACCGTGCAAGGACAAGATTTGATGCGAGTTGAACAATTCACTGCTGCGGACCTCTTGCGCTCGGCTGTCGCGCTGGGCGTTCTGGTGGGCGCTGTTTTCGGATTGGCAGGCTGCGGCGCCAGAGACAGCGCGTCCAGCCAGACTGCAGCACGGGTCAACAAAGATGAAATCACTGTGCACCAAATTGGCGCACAACTGTCGCTGCAGTCGATCAAGCCGGATCAGGTTCACGAGGCCGAGCGCCAGATCCTGGAGCGTTTGATCAATCGCGAGCTGGCTGTGCAAAAAGCGATGGACCTGAAGCTCGACCGTGAACCAAAGGTCGTTCAAGCGATCGACTCTGCGCGGCAGGAAATCATCGCGCGCGCTTATGCCGACAAGCTCAGTGAGGGCGCGGCAAAGCCTACCCCCGCCGACATCAAGAAGTACTACGACGAACACCCGGCACTGTTCAGCGATCGCAAGATCTATCAGTTGCAGGAGTTCGCTGTGGAGGCCGACGCCAAACAGGTGGAAGCCTTGAAAGCTGCCCTGCCGCCGTTCAAGACGGCCGAGGACCTGGTGATCTACCTCAAGGCCAACCATCTGAAGTTCGCAAGCAACCAGTCGGTGCGTGCAGCCGAGCAATTGCCTTTGCCCGCGCTGCCCGTGCTGGCGCGCATGACCGAGGGCCAGTCTCTGCTCAATCCAACCCCCAAGGGAGCGCAGATTGTCATCCTGACCGGAGCGCGTTCGCAGCCGGTGGACGCCGAGCGCGCGGCGCGGGCGATCGAACAGTTCCTGCTCAACGAGCAAAAGCGCAAGTTGACTGCCGATGACATGAAAGCACTTCGCGCCGCCGCCAAGATCGACTACCGGGGTCGCTTCGCCGCGTCGGCGCCGCTGGCGGCAGACACATCGCGGCAAGCCACCGCGGCCGACGTAGCGGCCTCAGCGGCAGCCACGCTGGACAACCAACCTGTCAACGAAGGCCCGGGCGCAAACGCTGGCATCAAGGACACCGCCGCCGATGCTGCTGCCAACTTGGCCAGAAGCATCGACGCCACCACCGTCAACAAAGGGCTCGGACTGAAATGAACACGACGACTACCTCCAAACTGATGTCACGGCGCTTGTTCGCCTCGGCGCCGCTGCTGCTCCTGGCAGCACCAGGCCTCGTCTTGGCGCAACAGACAGTGACCGCGGCGTCGAACGCGCAATACCGCTTGGCCGCGGGTGACGTCATCCGGATCTCGGTCTACCAAAGCGCGGATCTGACGCTGGAAACGCGCCTGACCGAAGCCGGCACCATCTCCTACCCGCTGCTGGGCAGCGTGGCCCTGGCGGGTCTGACGGTGTCCGAAGCCGAAAAACGCATCGCCGATGGCCTGCGTACCGGCAACTTCGTCAAACAGCCGCAGGTCTCCGTAGCGGTGCAGCAAGTGCGCGGCAACCAGGTTTCGGTGCTCGGGCAAGTCGGCCGGCCCGGCCGCTACCCGCTTGAAACCGGTAACGTACAACTCACCGACATGATCGCCACGGCCGGTGGCGTCATCCCTGGCGGCGCCGACCAGGTGGTGGTGGTGGGCACGCGTAACGGCCAAGCGTATCGCGCCGAGATCGATCTGCCGTCGGTGTTCGGCGCCGGTCGCCGCGCCAACGACCTGACGTTGCAGAACGGTGACGTGATCTGGGTCGAACGCGCGCCGATGATCTACATGTATGGCGAAGTGCAAAAGCCGGGCTCGCTGCGCCTGGAGCGCGGCATGACGGTGATGCAGGCGCTGGCCGCCTCCGGCGGCCTGACGCAGCGCGGCACCGAGCGCGGCCTGCGCGTGCACCGCCGCGACGCCGAAGGCAAGGTGCGCATCATCGAGCCGGCCATGACCGACAGGCTGCAAGGCGAGGACATCATCTACATCCGCGAGTCGGTGTTTTAGGAGCGCATGTCATGAGCCCGCGTCAAATTCTCCTGATCCTGCGATTGCGATGGCTGATCGTGCTCGGCACGTTGCTGGCCACGATGGCACTGGCCCTCGTCATCAGCCTGCTGCTGCCCAAGCAGTACACCGCAGAAACGTCGCTGCTGCTCGACATCAAGACCGATCCGCTCCTGGCCACGCTGGCACCCAACTTCGCCACGCCGTCGCACATCGCCACGCAGACCGAGATCCTGCAGAGCGAGCGCGTGGCCACCCGCGTCGTCAAGATGCTCGGTCTGGCGCAAAACGCCAAGGCCGTTGAGCAGTGGCGCGAAGAAACCGAGGGCCGCATTCCGCTCGAGACCTACTTCGGCTCGCTGCTGCAAAAGGGCTTGAAGATTGAACCGGGCCGCGGCAGCAGCCTGCTGACCATTTCGTTCACCGGCACCGACCCCAAGTTCGCAGCGGCGGGCGCCAACACCTTTGCCCGGGCGTATCTCGACACCACCGTCGAGCTGATTTCCGATCCGGCGCGCGAGTCCGCCAAGTTCTTCGACGAACGCATCAAGCAACTGCGCACCGAACTCGAAGGCGCGCAAGAGCGCTTGTCGGCGTTCCAGCAAAAGCGCGGCATTGTCGTTACCAATGAGCGCATGGACCAGGAAGTCACGCGTCTGACCAGTCTGGAAGCGGCGCTTGGAACCGCGCTGGCCGAACAGGCCGATACCTCCAGCCGCACCGCCAACTCCGGTGTCGACTCATCGGCCGATGTGCTGAGCAGCGCCGCGGTTCAGACTCTCAAGGGCGAGCTGACGCGCGCACAGACGCAACTGATCGAGATCAGCGGCAAGTTCGGCAGCAGCCACCCGCAGCGCATCGAGAGCGAAGCGCGAGTCGCCGAATTGCGCCAGCAGCTCAACGCCGAAATGAGCCGCGTCGGCCGCGGCACTGCCGGGGTCAACCGGACGGCGGTGCAAAAAATCGCCGAGTTGAGGAACCTGGTCGAGACGCAAAAGCGCGCTGTGTTGACGATGCGTTCGCAGCGTGACGAAGCCGCCGTGCTGCTGCGTGACGTGGACACTGCACAGCGCGCCTATGACGCCGTCGCGCAGCGCCGCACCGGCCTCGCCAATGAGGTCAAGGCAGAGCAAGCAGCGGCCCGCGTGCTCAGCCCGGCGACCGAACCCTTGAACCCGTCCAAGCCCAACATCGTCAAGAACACGCTCGTTGGCCTGATTCTCGGTCTGCTCGCTGGCGTCGGCCTGGCCTTCCTGCTCGAGTACATCGATCGGCGCGTGCGCAGCGCCGATGACCTGGTGGCCTACAGCGACGTGCCGGTGCTGGGCGTGATGTCCGACACGGCCGGCCGCTCGCGCCATGCGCCGCGTCTGGCGCATCAGAGACGCCCTGCTCTACCCTCGCCGCAGTTGACCTTCGACGGGGGCGTGCAATGACACCGGTGACGATGCTGTCGACCAAGGTCCGCAATGCGGACCGGTCGATCGGCGCGATCCTGATCGATGCCGGCCGGCTGACGCCGCAGGACGCCGAGCGCATCATCAATTTCCAGAAACAGTCGGATCTGCGCTTCGGCGAGGCCGGCATCGAGCTTGGCCTGATCAGCGAAGGCGATGTGCTCTATGCGCTGTCGCTGCAGTTCGACTACCCTTACCTGCAGCCTGGCCCCAACAAGCCGATCAGCCCCGAAGTCGTCGCCGCCTACAAGCCGTTCTCCCCCGAAGGCGAAGGCCTGCGCGCACTGCGCAGCCAGTTGCAGCTACGCTGGTTTGATGCCAAGGGCGCCAACACCAGCCTGGCCATCGTCGGCTCGACGCGAGGCGAGGGCCGCAGCTACCTCGCCGCCAATCTGGCCGTCACTTTTGCTCAGCTCGGCGAGCGCACGCTGCTGATTGATGCGGACATGCGCACGCCACGCCAGCACAAGCTGTTCAAGATCGAGAACCAAACAGGCCTGTCGAACCTGTTGGCCGGCCGCATGCAGGATCAGGTGGTGACCTTCGTTCACGGCATCCCCGGGCTGGCGGTGTTGCCGTCGGGCCCGATCCCGCCGAACCCTGGCGAGCTGCTCAGCCGCCCCGCCCTGCCGCGCATCCTGCAGCAGAGCATGTCCACCTTCGACGTCGTGCTGATTGACACGCCGGCCATCGAGCAAGGCCCCGATGCGCTGCTGCTGGCGCGCGGCGCGGGGGCTTCGTTGATGGTGGCGCGCACCAACCTCACACGCACGGCGCAGTTCGACGACGCCATTGCGGCGATGGCCGAGAGCAACGTCTTTGTCGTCGGCTCGGTGCTGGTGGACGTCGCGGCACGGCGCAACGCGTCGCAGGCTCAAGAAGCCTGATCGCCATGGCGGTCGCGGCGCAGGCCCAGCGGCCGCTTCAACCTTGGCTGTGGGTCGCGCTCGGCATTGCTGCGCTGTACCTGCCGAGCTACTGGAACGCTGCGCAGGGCTTGTGGCAGACCGATGAATTCGGCCATGCCCCGCTGATCCTCGGTATCGTGGCCTGGCTGTTCTGGCAGACGCGGCATGCCGTGGACCGAGCGCCCGACGCCCCGCTCAGCGGCTCCGGTTGGTTGCTGTTGGCCCTGGGCCTGGCGCTGTATGCACTCGGCCGCGCGGCTGAGCTGTCGAGCGTCGAGTTTGCATCCCAGGTCTTTGTCGCCGGTGCGGTGCTGCTGCTGCTCAAAGGCACACAAGCGCTGCGCGCCGCCTGGTTTCCGGTCTTCTACCTCGTCTTCATGGTGCCGCTGCCTGGAACCGCGGTCGATGCGCTGACCGAGCCGCTGAAGCACTGGATCTCGATCATCGTCGTCGATGTGCTGCACGCGGTCGGTTATCCGATCGGCCGCAGCGGCGTGATGATCACCGTCGGCCGCTACGAGTTGCTCGTCGCCGACGCCTGCTCGGGCCTGAACTCGATGTTCAGCCTGGCCGCGCTCGGCGCGCTGTTCATCCACATCATGGGCCGCAAGAGCCGCTTGCACACCGCGCTGCTGGTGCTGGCCATCGTGCCAATCGCGTTTGCCGCCAACATCGTGCGCGTTGTCTTGCTGGTGTTGATCACCTACCACTTCGGCGATGCAGCCGGTCAAGGCTTCCTGCACGGCGCGGCGGGCATTGTTCTGATGCTGGTGGCGCTGCTGGCTTTCTTCGCACTCGATGCATGCCTGGCGCGCTGTTTGCCGGGTCCGGACAAGACGCTGTGAAAGAGCACCTCTCCGCCCTCGTTTACATCCTGGTCATCGCCGGTGCCTGCTTCCTGGTGATGGCCAAACCGCTGACGGCGCGGTTGATGGCGCCTGCCGATTTCGCACGGCGGCGCAATCTGTGGATCGCGGTCACGGTGGCCACCTTCCTGGCCCACAACTTCTGGCTGGCGATGCTGGCCTCAGCGCTGATCGTCGGCTTCGGCGCGCGCCGCGAACAGAACCCGGCGGCGCTGTACTGCGCGCTGCTGTTCGCGGTGCCGCAGTTCGACACGCAGATCTCGGGCTTCGGCGTCATCAACTACCTGTTCGAGATCAACCACCCGCGCATGCTGGCGCTGGAGTTGCTGCTGCCGGCGGCTCTGCGCCTGGCGGGCCAGGCGCGGGCAGCCAATCCTCGCTTGCATGTTCCCGACGCGCTGTTCGCTTTGTATTTCATCTATGTGTTCGTCGCCACTGCAACCGCCGACTCGGTGACCGGGCTGATGCGCTACACGGTGTACGTGCTGCTCGACCATGCCTTGCTGTACTACGTGATCACGCGCTCGGTGGTCGACCGGCGCCGTTTGCTCGACCTGATGGCCGCGTTCATCATGGGCGTGGCCGTTGTCGGCGTCATTGGCGGCTTCGAGAACGTGCGCAACTGGCTGGTCTATGAAAGCCTGCGCCTGCCCTTGGGTGTGCCGCTGCAGGACATCGGCACCTACCTGCTGCGGGAAACGGAAGACGGCGGCTATCTGCGCGCCTATGCCACGATGGGCCACGCCATCGCGCTCGGTTTCACGAGCATGGTGGCGATCACGTGGCTGCTGGCACTGGCGCCCAGCTTCTCGCCGCGGGCACCAGGCATGTCGGCCACGCAGCGGCCGACGCACAGCCGCGCGCCGAAGCTGCTCGGCATGCTGGTGATGGTGATGCCGCTGATCGGCCTGCTGGCCGCTGTGTCGCGCGGGCCGTGGCTGGGCTGCGCCATCGTGATGGTGCTGGGCCTCTCATTTGGACCGGGCGCGAAGCAGCGCCTGCTGTGGATGCTGGCCGCCTTGCCGCTGATCATCGCCGCGCTGCTGATCCTGCCCCAGGGACAGAAGTTCATCGACCTGCTGCCCTTCGTCGGCACGGTCGATCCGGGGTCGGTCAGTTACCGCACGCAGCTGCTCGACCGGGCGATGATCGTCTTCTGGCAGAGCCCGATCTTCGGCTCGCTGCACTACCTGCAGAACCCGGCCCTCGAGTCGATGCGCCAAGGCCAGGGCATCATCGACATCGTCAACTCCTATGTCGGCGTCGCGCTGGCCTTCGGCGGCATCGGCCTGGTGCTGTTCGTAGCACCTTCGGCCTATGCCTTGTGGGCCTCCTGGACGACGAGCCGCCACCTGGCCTTGCAAGACCCGGATGCCGAGGCGGCGGGACGCGCGTTGGCAGCATCGATGCTCGGCATCCTGTTGGTCATCGGCGCAGCCAGCCACTACTTCCACATCCCCATCGTCCACTGGATGACCGTGAGCGTGTGCGCGGCATTCGCCGCCAGCGCGCCAGCCTGGCGCAAGGCGCCCGCGAGCACCGGGCGCGCGCCTCACCCCAACGCCGCAGCAGCACGGACCGCCCCACAGCCGATGAGACCGTCGCCGCGGCGACACGCTTGAACTTTCCGCAGCCCGTGACTGCGGCCCCGCTCCGCGGCAGCAGGCCCCGCACTTGGATGGGCCGCCGCGCACGAATGCACGCCTTGCGGCCGATGCCTCACGAGCGCACGAGCAAGAGCGCAGAAAATCGCAGGTTCGCCGTTGTCCACGCTCTCCACCACCGCGACCTGCAGCTGTCTACCGATACATGACCATCGCCGAAAGTCTGATGACACCCGCCGCCTCCAGCGAACCGCCAGCGCACACCCCGCTGAAGGAACGCATCCTGCGGGCGGGCAGCTGGACGGTGTTCGCCTACGGCTGCACCTTGCTGCTGCGCCTGGGCAGCAGCCTGATCCTGACGCGCCTGTTGGCGCCCGAGGCCTTCGGCCTGATCGCCATCGTCTCGACGATCGTCACCGTGGCGTCGCTGCTGTCCGACATCGGCATCCGCCAGTCGATCGTGCACAGCACGCATGGCGACGAGCCGTTGATGCTCAACACCGCCTGGACGATGCAGATCCTGCGCGGCGCGCTGATCTGGTCGGTGTGCTGCCTGGTTGCCCTCGGGCTGCACGGCGCTGGGCAGTCGGACTGGCTCACAGCCGGATCGGTCTATGCGTCGCCCGCGTTGCCGCTGCTGCTGGCGCTGGGTACGCTGCAATCAGTGATCGTCGGTTTCGAGACCACCAAGCGCTTCACCGCCGACCGCCGCATCGACCAGAAACGCGTTGTGCTGATCGAGCTCGGCGCGATGTTCATCAACATCGCCAGCGCGATCATCTTGGCTTGGTACTTCCGCTCGGTGTGGGCGATCGTCGGCGGTGGCCTTATCGCTGCGGTGTGCTCCGTGACGGCAGGCCACCTCTGGCTGCACGGCCACCGCAACCGGCTGGCCTGGGACCGCGGATTCGCCAGACAGATCTTCGACTTCGGCAAATGGATCCTGGCCTCGTCGCTGCTTTACGTGCTGGCCGTCAACGGCGACAAGTTGCTGCTGGGCGTCTGGGTGACACCGGCGGTGCTCGGCTGCTACGCGATCGGGCAGAACCTGGCGCAGATCCTTGAGCTGGCGGTGGGCCGGGTCTTCAGCCAAGTGGCATCGCCGGCCTTTGCCGACGTCATGCGCAACAGTCCGCAGCGCTTGCGCGAGGTCTATCTGCGCATGCGCCTGCCTTTCGACGTGATGTTCATCTCGGCGGCGGGGTTCCTGTTTGCCATCGGCCCCTGGCTGGTCGGCCTGATGTACGACCCGCGCTATGCCGAGGCCGGAACCGTCCTGCAGATCCTGTCGTTCGCGCTGATCATCGCCCGCTACGGTGTTTCCACTGGCGCGTACCTGGCGCTGCAGGCTCCGCATGCGCAGGCGGTGATGAATCTGGTCCGCGTGATCGCCTTCTTTGCCCTGGTGCCGCTTGCCTACCGGCTCTACGGTGTGCACGGCGCGTACTGGGCGATCGCCCTGAGCCCGGCGGCGATGGCGCCCGTGGTGTGGTGGTTCGACCGACGCTACGGCCTCCTTAGCTGGCGCCACGAGGTGTTGACGCTGGCCGCCTGGCCCGTCGGCTGGGCGCTGGGATTCGGCTTCGTCAGTGCGGCGCAGTGGCTGCTGCGATGAGTTCACCCGCCATGCACGTCACGATCGGCATCCTCGCCTACAACGAACGCGAAATGATCGCGCGCACGATCCGCTCGCTGTTCGAGCAGTCGGTGTTCAGCGGTCTCGGCGCCACACTGCCCGATGTGTGCTGGGACATCATCGTTGTACCCAACGGCTGCAAGGACGACACACACCAGCAGGCTGAGCAAGCGTTGCAGGAGGCGTGTGCAAAGAGCAATGCACCCGGCGTGAGCTGGCGTGTCGTCTCGCTCGAACGCGCAGGCAAGAGCCACGCCTGGAACAAGCTGGTGCACGAGATTGCGGCGCCGCACACCGACGCCTTCCTGATGATCGACGCCGACATCGAGTTCGGCCATCTGGAGACCATCGCCAACAGCATGCAGCGCCTGCGGTCCGACGATCGCGCCTGGGCCGTGGTCGACCTGCCGCTGAAGGATTTCCATCGCAAGCCCGACAACACCTGGTTTGAGAAACTGTCGATGAGGGTCTCGAAACGGCGTCTGTCCGACGGCCCACCGGGCATCGCCGGCTCGTTCTACGTGATGTCGGCAGCGCGCATGCGCAGCATCTGGATGCCGATCGATTTGTCGGTGGAAGACGGCTTCCTGCACGCCATGGTCATCACCGACGGTTTCCGTCAGCAGCCCGACTACTCGCGCGTCGTCCGTGCCGACAATGCCTCGCACTACTACGAGGGGCTGACTCGCGTGCGCGACATCGTCGATCACGAAGTGCGCCTGAAGATTGGCACCGTGCTCAACGCCTTCCTGTGCTGGGACGTGCTGCTGTTCATGACGCCACGCGACGGGCCGGGCGCCGGCGCGATCGTGCGCGAGCTCAACGCGCAGGATCCGAACTGGTACCGCCGCATGATGGCCAACCAGATCGAAATCCGCGGCCTGTGGGCCATCCGCACCAAGCAGCTCTGGCATCGGTTGCCGCACTGGTGGGAGCTGCCGCTGGCCAAGCGCATCGTCAAGCTGCCGACGACTTTGGCGCTGTCGCTGTTCGACGTCGCTGTGATGTGGCTGGCCAACCGCCGGCTCGTCTCCGGACGCGCGGTCGGCTACTGGTAACGGCAGCCTGCGCGTGCAATCCAACCACCCCGAACCAAGCGTGACGCAGCCACGACATGGCATGCATTGCTCAATGTGCTTTGGGCCGACAATTTGTCGCTGACTGAATTCCAACGTCGTTATCACTATGCATCCCGTGACCTTTCCGATCGACACCGCTGACGGCCTGCGCATGGACCCGAAGGAAGCGCGGGCGCTGGGCAGCCTGCTGGCCGAGGACTACCGGAGCGCCGATCCGTTTCCGCACATCGTCATGGACGGCATCCTTCCCGAGCACCTGATCCGCAAGGTCTTCGATCACTTCCCGAAAGAGAAGCTGCAGGAAGACGTCGTCTTCGACATCGGCTACGGCGGCCACCACAAGCGCCAGGTCATGCCCGAGCAGTGCGACGCCTTCGTGCGCGAGTTCTTCCACTTCATGAACTCGCAGCCGATGCTGCAGTTCCTGGAAGGCCTGACCGGCATCGACGCGCTGCTGCCCGATCCTTACTTCAACGGCGGCGGCTTTCACGAAACCTCTCGCGGCGGCAAGCTCGGCGTACATGCCGACTTCCGTATTCACGAGCAGTTGAATGTCCAGCGGCGTATCAACCTGCTGATCTACCTCAACGAGACCTGGGACGACGAATGGCGCGGCCAGCTCGAGCTGTGGGACAAGTCGATGAAGGAATGCCGCGCCCGTGTCTCGCCGCTATGGAACCGCTGCGTCGTCTTTTCCACCGACGCCGACACCTGGCACGGCCACCCCGACGAGCTGCTGACGCCCGATGGCGTGAAGCGGCGCTCGGTGGCGCTGTACTACTACACCGCCTCGAAGAACGTGTACAACGAGGTGCCGAACCTCTCGACCATGTACCAGGCACGGCCGACCGATGACGCCGCGATCAAGAAGGAAGCGCGTGAGTTCAAGACCGAGCAGTACATGCGCGACTGGATGCCGCCGGTGCTGCTGCGTGGTTTCTATCGCGCGCGCCGCGGCGTCGCCAAGGTTGCCCGCAGTCTTCGTGGCGCCTGACGCTTCTGCCAAGGGCCGCAAGGGCCTGATGTCATGCGCATTGCCTACCTGATCAACCAGTACCCGAAGGTCAGCCACAGCTTCATTCGGCGCGAGATCCTCGCGCTCGAACGGGCGGGGGTCGACGTGGTGCGCGTGTCGGTCCGCGGCTGGAACGACATCGCCGCCGATGCAGCCGACGAGGTCGAAAAGGGCAAGACCCGCTATCTGCTTCAGGGCGGCATAGGCCCGCTGTTGATTGCAATGCTCGTCTGCATGGTCACCAGCCCGTGGTCCTTCATCGTCGCGCTGGCCAGCGCAGTGCGCTTTGCGCGCGGCTCGCTGCGCCCGCTACCGCTGCACCTCGTCTACCTGGCAGAGGCCTGCTTGCTCAAACGCTGGATGCGCGACCTGGGTTGCGATCATGTGCACGCGCATTTCGGAACCAACGCCACCGAGGTCGTCTATCTCTGCAACCGGCTCGGCGGCCCCGGCTTCAGCTTCACGGTGCATGGCCCGGAAGAGTTCGACATGCCGGCTGCCCTGCACCTGCCAAAAAAGGTACGGCGGGCGCGCTTCGTCGTCGCCATCAGCTCCTTTGGCCGCAGCCAGTTGCTGCGCTGGATCGATGCGGCCGACTGGAACAAGGTGCGCGTCGTCCTTTGCGGCCTCGACGGCGACTTCCTCGCACAGACACTGACGCCGCCGCCACGCACGCAGCAGCTGGTCTGCGTTGGCCGCTTGTGCGAGCAGAAAGGCCAATTGCTGTTGCTGCGCGCCGTGCACCGCCTTCGCGAGCAGGGCCTGCGCGTCGAACTGGTGCTGGCCGGCGATGGCGAGATGCGCCCCGAAGTCGAAGCCCTGGTCACCGAACTGGGCATCGCCGACCAGGTGCGCATCACCGGCTGGATCGGCGGCGACACGGTGCGCAAGGAGATCCTCGACGCCCGCGCCCTCGTGCTGCCGAGCTTTGCCGAAGGACTGCCGGTGGTGCTGATGGAAGCCATGGCGCTCGGGCGCCCGGTGATCTCGACCTACATCGCCGGCATTCCCGAATTGGTGCACAACGGCGTCAACGGCTGGCTCATTCCTGCTGGCGATGTGCAAGCGCTGGCCGATGCGATGCGCGACGTCCTCCTGCACGACGACCTTGCGCTGGCTGCCATCGGTGAGCGCGCCCATGAGCGTGCGGTCGCACGCCACTCGATCGACACCGAAGCGCGCAAGCTGCTGGCGCATTTCCACGCCGCTGCTGCGGTCGCGGCTTGACGATCATGGCGTGGAGCGCACTGACCTACGCCCTGGCGGCGCTGTGCGCGCTGGCCGCTCTGCCGGTGGGGGTGCTGTTTGCGCAAGTGCTGCTCGCGCATGGTGG
>JANOEG010000172.1:0-9601 GCA_031413095.1 Burkholderiales bacterium
GCCACTCAGAAACCGGCTTTGCGGAAAGTTCTTCTCCAGCACGCGCTGCGCGTCGTTTCTCAGCACATCCAGACCGAGCTGCTGGTAGCTGGTCGTCATCAGGAACAGCGCTTCTTCTGTGGCAGGCGATTGCGGAAACTCTAGCAACACCTGCTGTGCGCGGTTGGCCGCCGCCACAAAGGCGCCACGGCGGTAGTAGTAGCGCGAGACATGCAGTTCGTACTCGGCCAGCGCGTTGACGATGTAGTCCATGCGCAGCTTGGCATCGGCGGCGTAACGCGATTGCGGAAACTGGTCGACGACCTGGCGGAACGACTGGTATGCGTCGCGCGAAGCCTGCTGGTCGCGCTCCGACAGATCCTGGCGCGACAGGGCCGACAAGATGCCCAGCTTGTCGTTGAAGTTGGCGATGCCCCGCAGGTAGAACGCGTAGTCGAGGGCTGGGCTCGACGGGTGTAACTTAATGAAGCGGTCGAGCGTGGCCAGCGCCGCGGCGCGGTCGTTGCTGCGGTGCTGCGCATAGGCCAGGTCGAGCGAGGCCTGCTGCGCCAGCAGCGTGCCAGCGGCGCGGCCTTCGACGCGTTCGAAGATCTTGATCGCGCGCTCGTAGCCGCCGCTGGCCAGTTCGTCCTTGCCTTCGGCGTAGAGCGCTTCAACCGCCTTGGTTGAGTTCGGGTCGATCTTGTCACTCGTGCCGCAAGCTGCCGCAAAAACAGCGGCGGCAGTTAGCAAATACAGCACTCGTCGGGACGGTCGAAACATGGTCTGCACAGGGCCGACAATCGCACCCCATGTCCTCTGTAGAAAACGGTGCCGATTATAGAGAGGCGAGCGGCGATGACCTGCGTGACGCCGAGGCGGAGCAGCGCCGCTTTATTGTTGATGCCGCCGGCCATGGCGAGCGCTTGGACAAGCTGCTGGTGGCGCAGGCCGCCGAGTTTTCGCGCAGCCACTTGCAGAGCCTGATCGAGCGCGGCCTGGTGGCGGTTGATGGCGCCGTCGCGCGCACGGCGTCACGTCGCTTGAAGGCGGGCCAGTCGGTCGTCATCGAGCTGCAGCCCACTGAGGAGTGCCTGGCCTTCACGCCGGAGCCGATGACGCTGGCAGTGGTGTTCGAAGACGAGCACATCCTCGTCATCGACAAGCCGGCTGGACTGGTCGTTCATCCTGCTCCCGGCAACTGGCGCGGCACCTTGCTCAACGGCCTGTTGGCACATCACCGCGGGGCGTCGCAACTGGCGCGCGCCGGGGTCGTGCACCGCCTCGACAAGGACACCTCGGGCCTGATGGTTGTGGCCAAGACGCTCGAATCGATGACGGCGCTGACGCGCGCCATCGCTGCCCGCGAAGTGCAGCGTGAGTACCTGGCGTTGACACACGGCGTGGTGCCGGCCGCGCCGTTCTCGATCGAAGCGCCGATCGGCCGCGATCCGGTGTCGCGGGTGCGAATGGCCGTGGTTTCGAGCGGCAAAGCAGCGCGAACCGATGTGTCCCGGATAGCCGCCGATGCGAAGTTCAGCGCCGTGCTGTGCCGCCTCCACAGCGGTCGCACGCACCAGATCCGCGTGCACCTGGCGTCGCGGGGCCATCCGCTGGTGGCCGATGCACTTTATGGTGGCGCGGCTGCGTTGGCAATGACGCGCCAGGCCCTGCATGCCGCGCGGCTTGGCTTCGACCATCCGGCAAACGGCAAGGCGCTGCGCTTCGAGTCGGCCTTGCCGGCCGATTTGCAGGCGGCATGGCAACAAGTGGCTGGCGGCACCGCGCAGCCGCTACAATGAAAACAACTGCCCTGGCCGCAACGGCCTAGCCACACCGCCAGGGCCGCGGCTCGAAGAGCTTGCGCAGCCTCCCTGCGCTCCGGTGCCCTAAAGCCCGTCACCCGACCTGATTTTTGAAGCCGCCGGCCGTACCGGCGCATCCACACATTTTCTGCATGAACACGCCAGAGGCCAAACGCGTCCTCGAGACCGCGCTCATTTGCGCCCACCAGCCGTTGCCTTTGGCGGCGCTGCGCGCCTTGTTTGATGACCAGGTCGGTAGCGACACGCTGAAGAGCTTGCTCGACGAGCTGGTGCGCGAGTGGGAAGGCCGCGGCGTCGAGTTGGTGCCGCTGGCTGGTGGTTGGCGTTTCCAGAGCCGGCCCGAGATGCGCGAGTACCTCGACCGATTGAACCCCGAGAAGCCGCCCCGGTATTCGCGCGCGGTGCTCGAGACGCTGGCCATCGTGGCCTACCGTCAGCCCGTGACGCGCGGCGACATCGAAGACATTCGCGGTGTCGCGGTCGGCAGCCAGATCGTCAAGCAGCTCGAAGACCGTGGCTGGATCGAGTCGATCGGTCACCGCGAAGCGCCGGGCCGCCCCGCGCTTTATGCGACAACGCGCCATTTTCTCGATGACCTGGGTCTGGCCAGCCTCGACCAGTTGCCCGAACTCGACGCCACCGGCGGCAGCGGCGAGCAGCGCATCGCCGACGCGCTGGCCGGCCAGCCCGGTCTGATGGATGCCGTTGTGTCCCCAGACGGGCAGACATTGCTCGCCCTCGATGCCGAAGACCACGCTGCCGGTGACGCCGAACAGCCCCTGCCGATCCACGACGATTCCGAATCCACTGCCTCATGAGCCACGATCCCGACGCCGCCGACGCCTTGCCTGCTGTGGCGCCCACCGAGGAAACGCCGGCGCCCCGCCCGCGTCGGCGGCGCGCGCCGGCCAAGGCTGTTGCGGCTGACGAATCGCCGCCGGTCGAAGCCGTTGCGCCCGCCCCTGAAGCAGAGCCGACGGCGCGGGCTGCCGCAGTCGATGCAGCCGAGGCGACCCCGGGAGATCCGGCAGACGGTGGCGCTGCATCACAACGCCCGCGACGCAAGCGTCGTCGCGGGCGCAAGGGCAAGGAAGGCAGAGAGGGGAGAGAAGGCAGCACCGGTGCGCCAGCGGCCGACGGTCCTCCGCGACCGCCAATGCCCGATGCGGGCGAGCTTTTTGCGATCGTGCAAGACGGCAGCTTCGACAACGACGACGCACCGACCACGGAACCGCCCGCTGACGAGGTGATCGATCGATGCGCCGGTGTCCTCGCCGGCAGCGGAAGCCGAAGGCGCGGCCACCGAAGCCGCGCCCGAGCGCCGCATCCTGGCCCCCGATATCGAAGCACCGAAGCTGCAGAAAGTGCTGGCGCAGTCTGGTGTCGGCTCGCGGCGCGATCTGGAACAGATGATCGTCGACGGACGTGTCAGTGTGAATGGCGAGGTCGCGCATGTCGGCCAGCGCGTCTCGTGGGGCGATCAGGTGGCGATCGACGGCAAGCCGGTGCGCGTGCGCATCGCGCCGCTGCCCACACGCGTCCTGGCGTATCACAAGCCGGTCGGCGAGGTGGTGACGCTGGACGACCCGGAAGGCCGACCGACCGTGTTCCGCCGCCTGCCGCGCCTTTTGCACGGCAAGTGGCAATCGGTCGGGCGCCTGGACATCAACACCGAAGGGTTGCTGCTGTTCACCACGTCCGGTGAACTTGCCAACCGCTTGATGCACCCGCGCTTCGGTATCGAGCGTGAGTACGCGGTGCGTGTGCTGGGGACGCTGACCGCTGAATCGCGCGCGCGATTGCTCGGCGGTGTGCCGATCGAGGGCCAGACCGCGGCATTTCTGAGCATCGACGATGGTGGCGGCGAAGGCGTCAATCACTGGTACCGCGTGAAGATCGCCGAAGGCCGCAACCGCGAGGTGCGGCGGCTGTTCGACGCTGTCGGGCTTGCCGTGAGCCGGCTGATCCGCATCCGCTACGGCACCGTGGTGCTGCCGCGTGGTTTGAAGCGCGGCGCGGCGGTGGATCTGGCGCCCGACGACGTGAAGCTGCTGCGCTTCATGACCGGCCTGGGCGAAGGCCGTGGCAATGCGAACAAGCCCCGCGGCGGCGATCAACGCGATGGGCGTGAAGGTCGTGGCCAAAACGGGCGTGGTGGTGATGGCCGTGAGACCCGTGAAGGCCCGCGGGAATCGCGGCCGCCTCAAGCACGGCGCGAACCGCGTCAGCCCCGTGACCCCCGCGCACCCCGCGAAGTGCGGGAGATGCCAGAGGCGCGCGAGCCGAGCCAGCCGCTGTCGCATGAAGCGCATGTCATCGTCAAGAAGCGGCGCGGTGGCAAGTACAACTTGCACGAAGGCTTTGGCGATGCGGCGTTGAAGGCGCGTGAGCACGAGTTTCAGGACCACCACGACGATGTCGTGGCCGAGCCCGCCGACTTCACCAACATCCCGAATCCGCTGCAGCAGACGTTCGACCAGCGCGCGATCCGTGAGGAACGCAAGAAGCGCGACCTCGGCGACGACGCGCCGATCCCGAACCCGCTGCAGCAAACCTTCGACCAGCGTGCGCTCAAGGCCGCAACGCGTGCCCCGCAGCGTGAACTCGACGACGACGCGCCGATCCCGAACCCGTTGCAGCAAACCTACGACAAACGCTTTCACAAAGGCCCGCCGAAAGGCGCAGGCGCCGGTGGCAATGGCGGCGGCGCTGGCGGCGGCCAACGCGGCCGGGGCAAGAAGCGCGGTGGCACAGGGGGTGGAGTCAAGGCCGGTGGCGCGCAGCCCGATCCGATGCGCACGGCGGTCGGCTACATCGGGGGGCGATGCCTTCCTCGGCAAGAAGAGCGGCGGCGGTGGCCGGCGTCGTGGCGGAGGCGGCGGGAGCGGTGGGGGAGGTCGCGGCGGTACTGGCGGTGGCCGCGGCGGCCCGCGCACAGCCCGCTGATGTTCAACGGCTAGAATCCAAGGCTTTGCCAAGTCATTGATTTTTCGGAGAGTTTTCCATCATGGCGATCGAACGCACGTTGTCCATCATCAAGCCCGACGCAGTGGCCAAGAATGTCATCGGACAGATCTACACCCGCTTTGAAGGCGCCGGACTGAAGGTCGTCGCCGCGAAGATGGCGCACCTGTCCAAGGGCGAGGCCGAGGCTTTCTACGCCGTGCACAAGGCACGGCCCTTCTTCAATGACCTGGTCAAGTTCATGATCTCGGGCCCGGTGATGATCCAGGTGCTCGAAGGCCCGAACGCGATCGCGAAGAACCGAGAGCTGATGGGCGCGACCGACCCGAAAAAAGCCGACAAGGGGACCATTCGCGCCGATTTCGCCGACAGCATCGATGCCAATTCGGTGCATGGTTCAGATGCGCCGGAGACTGCTGCGGTGGAAATCGGATTCTTCTTCCCTGGCATGAACGTTTACTCGCGATAGTTATGTGGGCCCCAAGCTCGCTACGCTCGCGTCCCCCAAGGGGAGTCGGCCGCTTGGGGCGGCCCGGCGCGGCCTGATGCAGCCCGTCAACCTTCTCGATTTCGATCTCGAAGGGATGGCAGCCTTCTGCGAAAGCCTGGGCGAGAAGCGGTTTCGCGCGACCCAGCTCTTCCGCTGGATTCATCAGAGGGGTGCTGGCGACTTCGCGCAGATGAGCGATCTGGCCAAGTCGCTGCGCGACAAGCTCGCCGATACGGCGACGATCGCGCCGCTGCAGATCATCTCCGAACACGTCTCGGCCGACGGCACAGTGAAGTGGTTGTTCGACGTCGGTGCGGGCAATGCGATCGAGACGGTATTCATTCCGGAAGACGACCGTGGCACGCTGTGCATCTCGTCGCAGGCCGGCTGTGCGGTCGGATGCCGCTTCTGCTCGACGGGGCACCAGGGCTTCAGTCGCAATCTGACCAGCGGCGAGATCGTCGCGCAGTTGTGGCAGGCCGAGCATGCGCTGCGCCACCGGCTGAACACTGGAGACCGGGTCATCAGCAACGTGGTGATGATGGGCATGGGCGAGCCGTTGCAGAATTACGCAGCCTTGGTGCCGGCATTGCGCGTGATGCTCGATGACCACGGCTACGGCCTGTCGCGCCGCCGCGTAACGGTCAGCACTTCGGGCGTGGTGCCGATGATCGACCGCCTGCGTGATGATTGCCCAGTCGCGCTCGCGGTCTCGCTGCACGCGCCGGACGACACGCTGCGCAACGACCTGGTGCCGATCAACCGCAAGTACCCGATCGCCGAATTGCTCGAGGCCTGCAAGCGCTACCTCGACACCGCGCCGCGCGACTTCATCACCTTCGAGTACTGCATGCTCGACGGCGTCAACGACAGCGCGGAGCAGGCGCAAACGCTGGTACGCCTGTTGCGCCGCGCTGACGTGCCCTGCAAGTTCAATCTCATCCCGTTCAATCCTTTCCCTGCGTCGGGTCTCGTTCGTTCGACGCGCGAGCGTGTCATCGGATTTGCCAAAGCGCTGCAGGCGGCGGGCTTCGTGACGACGATCCGCAAGACGCGAGGAGACGACATCGACGCCGCTTGCGGCCAGCTTGCTGGCGAGGTGCAGGACCGCACGCGCGTGCATGAACGCTTGCGCCGCATTCCCGTGATCCCGCAACCTGCGCACCGCGCCTGACCCATGCGATTGCTCGTTTCGTTGTTGACCTTGGCCTTGGCAGGCGTCGCTTGTGTGCAGACGGGCGGCACACAGCGTCCGGCTGATGCCAACGTCGGTACGTCCTCCGACCCCAGCGACGCGGAAAAGCGCGCTTCGGTGCGCCTCGAACTGGCCGGCGGTTATTTCAGCCGCGGTCAGTTCAACACCGCGCTCGATGAAATCAAGCTCGCCCTGGCGGCCAAACCCGACATGGGTGCGGCCCACAACATGCGCGGCCTGGTCTATGCCGCGATGGGTGAAGACCGCTTGGCCGAAGACAGCTTCGAGCGCGCGATGTCGCTCAACCCGCGCGACGCCGATGCGATGCACAACCGAGCCTGGTTCAAGTGCCAGCGTGGTCAGTACGACGATGCCGACCGCCTGTTCGAACAGGCCATCGCCACGCCGCAATACCTCGACCTGGCACGCTCGCTGATGGCGCAAGGCATCTGCAACTTCCGCTCTGGTCGCTTGGTGCAGGCCGAGCAAAAACTGCTGCGCGCTTACGAGGTCGATCCGACCAACCCAACAACGGCCTACAACCTGGCCGATGTGCTGCGCCGGCGCGGCGAGTTGGAACGTGCGCGCTTCTACATTCGCCGTGTCAACGACCGCGACGAACTCTCCAACGCGCAGACGCTCTGGCTGGCAGCGCGCATTGAGCACCAGGCCGGCAATCGCAATGCGGTCGAGATCTTCGGCCGCCAGTTGCGCGCACGCTTCCCGCAATCCCCAGAGGCCCAGGCTTATGACGGTGGGCGCTTCAATGACTGAACCGATCGACACTGGCGCAAGTGGCTCGACAGCTGGCGCCATGCTCAAGGCCGCGCGAGAGAAACGCGGCCTGCACATCGCGGCGCTCGCGGCATCGATCAAGGTGCCGCAACGCAAGTTGGAAGCGCTGGAGAGCGACCGCTACGAAGAGCTGCTCGATCTGACGTTCACGCGCGCGCTCGCGCAAACGATCTGCCGCACGCTGAAGATCGACGCGCAGCCGGTGCTCGAACGGCTGCCGCAAGTGCCTGGAGCGGCACCGAAACTGCAACATGTCAGCAATGGCCTGAACGCGCCGTTTCGCGAGCGTCCAGGGCGTGATGATCCCGCCGATTGGAGCTGGATCGGCCGGCCCGTGGTCTGGGCCACGCTGCTGGTGCTGATCGCCGCTGGCGTGCTGGCATTTGCCCCAAGCCATTTCCTCGATCGCCTGCGTGGTTTGGCGCCGGTGTCTCCCAGCGCTTCAGCGGCAGCTTCGAGTCCGGTCTCGTCATTGCCGCCTGCAGCACCGGCGCCCGCCGTGGTTGAAGTGCTGCCCACTGTGCCGCTGACGAGCGGCGCCGTCACCTCGACGAGCCTGGGCGCACCGGCTGCCGTGGAGACGCCGGCAGCAGCAACGCCCGCGATCACGCTGCCGGCAGGGTCTGCGCTATTGGGCTTGAAGGCAGTGGGCGAAACCTGGGTCGAAGTGCAGGATGCTCGCGGCCAGACGCTGCTGTCGCGCAAGGTGGCACCCGGGGAATCGCTGGGCCTCGACGGCGAAGTGCCGCTGCGCCTGACGATCGGCAACGCCACGAACACACAGGTGACGTTTCGTGGCCAGTTGGTCGACTTGAGGGCCAATACCGAGGGCAACGTGGCCAGATTGCAATTGAACTGAGGCGCCGGTGAAATGACCACGCAGCACGACTTCAGCTCGCTCGTTCTTGCGCAACCGGCGCCGCGGCGTTCGCGCCAGGCGCGCGTGACCTGGGGCGAACGTGTCGTCACGGTCGGCGGCGACGCGCCAGTGCGCGTGCAGTCGATGACCAACACAGACACCGTCGATGCGATCGGCACGGCGATCCAGGTCAAGGAACTGGCCATCGCCGGCAGCGAGCTGGTGCGCATCACGGTCAACACGCCCGAGGCCGCCGAGCAGGTGCCGTACATCCGCGAGCAGCTCGATCGTATGGGCATCGACGTGCCGCTGATCGGTGACTTTCACTACAACGGCCACCGGCTGTTGACGGATTATCCGGCGATGGCGCGCTCGCTGTCCAAGTACCGCATCAATCCGGGCAACGTCGGCAAGGGCGACAAGAAAGACAAGCAGTTCGCGATGATGATCGAGGCCGCGGTCAAGCACGACAAGTGCGTGCGCATCGGCGTCAACTGGGGCAGCCTCGATCAGGACCTGCTCGTCGATCTGATGGACGAAAACGCCAAGCGAGCTGAGCCTTGGGATGCCAAGAAGGTCATGGCGCAGGCGCTCGTCATCTCCGCGCTTGACTCGGCCGCGTATGCGCGCGAGTTGGGGATGGACCCGAACCAGCTCATCATCAGCTGCAAGGTCAGCGGCGTGCAGGATCTGATCTCGGTCTATCGTGCGCTCAGCAGCCGCTGCGACTACGCGCTGCACCTGGGCCTGACCGAAGCCGGCATGGGCACCAAGGGCACGGTGGCGTCGGCCACGGCCTTGGGCGTGCTGCTGCAGGAAGGCATCGGCGACACGATCCGCGTCAGTCTGACGCCGCAGCCTGGGGAAGCGCGCACACAGGAAGTGGCGGTGGCGCTCGAAGTGCTGCAGTCGCTCGGGCTGCGTTCGTTCAACCCAAGCGTCACCGCCTGCCCCGGTTGCGGCCGCACGACGAGCACCACGTTCCAGGTGCTGGCCAAACAGATCGACGATTTCCTGCGCGCGCAGATGCCGGTGTGGAAGGCCAAGTACCCCGGCGTCGAGAACATGAAGGTCGCGGTGATGGGCTGCATCGTCAACGGCCCGGGCGAGAGCAAACACGCCGACATCGGCATCAGCCTGCCGGGCACCGGCGAAGCGCCCGCCGCCCCGGTGTTCATCGACGGCCAGAAGGCGATGACATTGCGCGGCGAGGGCATTGCCACCGAGTTCCACCAGATCGTCGAGAACTACATCGAGAAGCGCTTCGGTCAAACCGTCGCCGCTTCGCATTGAACGCGCGCGCCAGCAGGCGCGCACCCAATACGCATGGCCGAGAAGATCACCGCCGTCAAAGGCATGAACGACCTGCTGCCAGACGAAGCAGCGAAGTGGGAGTGGGTCGTGCCGGAGCGCGCCTGAAAGTGCAACGCCGACACCGCAGCACTGGCCGCGCCGGCGATGCGCGTCAGCGCGCCCATGCTGCTGCCGGTGTA
>JANOEG010000173.1:0-15003 GCA_031413095.1 Burkholderiales bacterium
TAGCGCTGCGCGACGAAGCCGCCGAAGCTCTGGCCGAGCACGATCGGCTTCTCGATGCCGAGTGCATCGCACAGGCGCAGCACGTCATCGGCAAAGGTGTCGAGCGTCCACTCGTGCGCCGGCCGGCGGTCGCTGCGGCCAAGGCCGCGGTGATCGACGTAGACGATCTGCGCGATGTCGGCCAGTTGCGAGTAGAGCGGCTTGAAGCCCGAGTGGTCGTAACCCGGGCCGCCGTGCAGCAGGATCAGCGTCGGCTGGTCGCGCATGCGCGCACCGTCGGCAACGAGACCCGCGCCTTCGATGTCGACGAAGAGGCGGACCCCGGGCTCGATTTCAATGCGCATCAGGGCCGCAGTATCTCGCCTGCGGCTCGGTCGCTACACCGCTTTCCAGAAGATGTAGTCAGCCTGGTACTTGACGATCTCGCGCTTGCCCTTGCCGGCTGCATCGCAAGTCATTGCCGGCGCGACGCCACCGCGCGTGGCCACGCGCTGGATGTGGCTGATGCCGCTCATCGCGCCCTGCCCCGTGGCTGGGTTGGCCTTGACCAGTTGCAGCGGGATGTTGCCGTCGCCCGCGGGCGCGACGGCCAACTGCGTGCCGGTGATCGCCGAGCCGTCACTCGCTGCCCAGGTGGCCGGTGGGCCGAAGTAGCGGCCGATGGAGCGGCCCTGGCGGTCGTTCAAGGTCGCCGCGGGGCCGGCAAAGACCCACTCGAACTGGCCGGCCGCGTTGGCTTTCTCGCGGCACTCGTAGGTGATGTCGCCGGCGCCGACGGTCTCGAGCACGACGCGATGGCCGGCCGGTACTTGCACGGCTGCCGGCAATGCAGCTTGCGAGTACATGGCCGGAGCCATCGGCGTGCTGCTGCAGGCGGCGGCCATCACGCCGAGCGCGGCAATGGGCAACAGTGAAAGTGTCTTGAGGTTCATGGTGCTTCCTTGTTGATCAATGTGTTGAACCCAGCGAACCCCGCTTGATGTGCGCAGCGGGGTCCGGGGTCCGGGCTTCAGTCGATATCGGTTGGTTCCGCGGTTTCCGATGTCGGCGGCATCACACCCAGCACGATCAGCGGCTCTTTCTCGTCGCTGGCTCGGCGATCGCCGACCCAACTGCTGAAGGCTTCAGGAGATTCGAGCGCCGATTCCGGCACCGTATCGTCATCGCGGTCCGAGCCGCCACCGCCGCAGGCCGCGAGGGCCAGCGCTGCGGCGGCTGCCGCCATGCAAAGTTTCGTCTTCATCGTCGTGCTCCTGCTTACTGTGCGCCCGCGCCCGGAATCGGCGTGAACAGGTACGGGAACCGGGTCAGCAGCGGCACGACGGCCTGATCGACGGCGTCGTGCAGACGGAACGACGTGGCGCCCAGCGGCACCTTCGACGGGTTGCAATCGGCGCCGAAGCCGAGCGCGTTGTTGTTGCCGTTGGCCATGCACAGGCCGCCCATGACCGCGACCAGCGAGATATCGACCACGTCATCCTTCGGACGGCGGCCGTTTGGGTAGCCCGCGTTGTCGCTGCCGCCCGCCAGGATGTTGCCGACGATGCCCAGCCGGTTCTGCTGCGCAAACGGCACCGGCGGGATGGCCGTGTTCAGGCGCAGCATCTCGGCGCCGACGACGTTGGCCGGCTTGTTGACGCCGGCGATGCCGGTGAGGAAGGTCGTCACCAGATCGGTCCGCGGGAAGTTGGTCGGCGCCGTGTTCGGCAATGCGAGCGCGATCTCGAGCAGCGCCGGCAGCGTCGGGTTGGTCACGTAGTCAGCGAACTGCGCGTCGTCCTTGGGTTTGCTGCCGTTGAAGCGGTCCTTGTCCTGCAAGCCGATCACGACCTCGTTGACCAGCGGCATGCCCAGGCGCGAGACCTGCGTCCACGCACCGCCGACGATGGCCGTCGTCTGATGGCCCTTCTTCGGCGTCGGGTCAAGCAGTTGCGCCTGGCGCAGGCTGGCCGTCGTCCAGCCGCCGACCACCGGCTCGCTGCCCTGAGTCACACAGCTCTTGTGCAACTCGAGCGCGAGCGTTGTGACGTTGGCGTCGTCAATGGTGTTGGGCAGCGCACCGATGTTGGCCGGGTCGGTGATCACGCCGACCGGCGCGTTGACCAGGTCGAAGATCGTGCCGAGGTTCACCGCGAAGGCTTCCTTGCGCTGGCCGACAAACAACTTGGCCGGCATGCTGCAGCCGGGCACGTTGACCGTGTAGATGTGCTGGTCGGCGTAGGCGGCGTAGTTGGGGATGGTCTTGGTGCCGATGTTGTCCACCGGCTTGTCGAACGTCTTGCTGCCGCCGGTGGCGTTGGTCACCGAAGCCCGCTGCCCACCGCGACGGTCGCCGCGCATGACATCGACGGTGAAGCTCTCGTTGACGTTGAGCGTGGCTGCGTTCGGCGCGCTGACCTGGCCGGCTTGCGTCAGCGGGATCGACACGTTCTTGCCGCCGACCGGCAGCGAGATGTTGTTGAACTTGTTCTGGAATCGGAACTGGAAGGTGAGGTCTTCCTTGGCGTCGCCGTTGTTGTCGAGGTGGATCTCGTACAGCGCGTTCGGGTCCATCTTGAAGTAGTTCGGGCCGCCATACGCGGCCTGCAGCGGCTGGTAGTTGGCGATCACCGTGACGTAGTCGGTGCGGCCGGCTTCGTAGCTCATGAACATGTAGAAGTCGGTGCCATCGACCTTGGGCGCGGTGGTGATGAACGGCGCTTCGCGGTGGCTGGAGGCGAAAGCGGTGCTGGCCAAGGCCGCGATGGCCAAGGGAATGACTGCGAGCGCAGCCGACTTGCGAGAGAGGGTCATGTCGATCTCCTGGGAGCGTGAGGGGTGGGTGGGCACGCCATCACATGCGCGTCCTGGGCCTCTCTACGCACAGGCCTGGAGATCGGATGCGCTAGATCTGAACCTTACCTACGGAAACAATCGGCCCCGTCGGCGCGCCGGTGGTCGAGCCTCCCGAGGGCTCGACGCTGACCGCAAACGCCGCCGTGTCGCGCAGCAATTGCGTGCGCAGCACCGTCGTCGCACCGCTGGCCTGCACCAGGCCGAGCGAGCGTGGCGCGCCTTGCGCCGGCACCGCCCACAACTCGAGCGCGCGGCCCGGCGTGAGCGAAAGATCGTTGATTGGCCGCAGCACGAGCGCACGGCCATCGGCAGTGACGCTGGCGACAAAGCTCGCATTGAGCGCTTGTACCGCTTCCGGGTTCGCATTGAGCACGACGATGATCGGCGCCTGCGGCGCCGGTACGCGGCTGCTGACCATGAACATCGCGATCGTGGCCGCCGTGGCCACACCCGTGAGACCTCGCCACAACGACAGGCGCTGCCAGAGCGTGGGTGCCTGCGGCGCCACTGGCTCGCCGAACAGTCTGGTTTCGATCGCGCGCCACACGCGCGGTGATGGCGTGACCGGGACAACGCTGGCCGACAGCGGCGACAAGCGTTGCTCCCAACGCACCACTGCATCGCGCAGCACCGGATGCGCCACCAGCAAGGTCTCGAAGCGGCGCCGTGCGGCGCCGCGCAAGGTGCCAAGCACGTACTCGGCAGCCAGGCGGTCGGCAAGGTTGCGGCGGGAGTAGTCCATGTCAGGTCAACTGCGCTGAACCGAGGCAGTCTTTCAGCGCCATCAACGCGCGCCGCACCCAGCTCTTCACGGTGCCCAGCGGCTGCTGCAGATGCTGCGCCACCTCCGAATGCGACAGGCCCTGGTAGTAGGCCAAGGCCACGCATTGCTGCTGCTCGGCCGACAGCGCGCCGATGCAGTGCGTCACGGCTCTCGCCTGCGCAGCCTGCTCCATCAATTCCAGCGGACTTGGATCTTCAGAGGCGATGGCGTCAACGAGGTTGGTGTCGTCGTCGTCGCCCAGATGCGCGCTGACCGTGGAGACTTCGGCCTTGCGGCGGCGCAGGCTGTCGATGGCGCGATTGCGGGCGATGCTGGTCAGCCAGGTCATTGGCTGCGAGCGCGCGGCGTCATAGCCCTGCGCGTTGCGCCAGATGCTGACGAAGATCTCCTGCAGCACGTCCTCGGCCTGGGCGCGATCACGCTGGATGCGCAGAATCACGCCGAGCAGGTGCGCGCTGGCGGCCTTGTAGAGCGCGGCAAGCGCCTTGCGGTCGCCCAGGGCGATGCGCGAAAGCGCCTCGGCGAGCGCAGCGTTTCGGTCGTCAGTGGGCGCAGCAGTGACCATTGCTTTGCAATACGCAGGCCATGACGGTTCGGATGCAGCTCAAGCTGCCAACAACGTTTTCCGGTAATGCAACAGCTCATCGATCGACTCGTGCACGTCAGCCAGCGCGGTGTGCGCTTGTACTTTCTTCAAACCCTCCATCGCCGCCGGCTTCCAGCGCCGTGCCAATTCCTTGAGCGTGCTGACATCGAGATTGCGGTAGTGGAAGAAGGCTTCCAACGCCGGCATGTGGTTGGCCAGAAAACGCCGGTCCTGGCAGATCGTGTTGCCGCACATCGGGCTCTTGCTGGCCGCGACGTACTGCGACAGCCATGCGATCACTTCGGCGCTGGCATGGGCTTCATCAACGGTCGATGCCTTGACACGGTCGACGAGCCCGCTCTTGCCATGCGTGCCCTTGTTCCACGCGTCCATGCCGTCGAGCGTTGCGTCGCTCTGGTGGATGGCGAACACCGGGCCTTCGACGCGAACAGCGCATTGGGGGTCGGTGACGATGACGGCGATCTCGATGATGCGGTCCCGATCGGGGAACAGGCCCGTCATCTCGAGGTCGATCCAGATCAGGTTGTTGTCGTTCTTGGCCAGCGTTGTGTCGGTCATGGTGGGCATCTGTTGTACAGCGTGGAGATTGTCGCAGCCCTACACTCTGCGCCCATGGATTCGCTCGTTCTGACTTCACTGTTCGCCGCCGCCATTGGCTTGAGCTTTGTGCTCAAGACCTGGTTGGCGCTGCGCCAGATGCGGCATGTGGCGGCGCATCGCGGTGCCGTGCCCGCGGCGTTCGTGGGCACCGTGTCGCTCGAAGCGCATCACAAGGCTGCCGATTACACGCTGGCACGCAGCCGTTTTGGCTTGATCAGCCTGGCCTTCGGCACCGCGGTGCTGTTGGCGTGGACGCTGCTCGGCGGGCTCGACGCCTTGAACGGCTGGGTGCGCGATGCCGTGCAGCCGCGCTTCGGTTCGATGGCCTACCAGCTCGCGCTTCTGGCGGCGGTGGCCGTGATCGGCAGCGTGGTCGAGATGCCGCTCGATGCCTGGAGCACGTTTCGCATCGAACAGCGTTTCGGCTTCAACCGCATGACGTGGAAGCTGTACCTGCAGGACGCACTCAAGGGCGCGCTGGTCGGCGCGCTGATCGGCCTGCCGCTGGCCGCTCTCGTGCTCTGGATCATGGGCGCGGCTGGATCGTGGTGGTGGCTGTGGGCCTGGATTGCGTGGACGGGCTTTCAGTTGCTGATGCTGTTGATCTACCCGACCGTGATCGCACCGCTGTTCAACAAGTTCTCGCCGCTGCCCGACGCGTCGCTGGCCGAGCGCGTCAGCGCGCTGATGACGCGTTGCGGCTTTCGCGCCAAGGGCCTGTTCGTGATGGACGGCAGCAAGCGTTCGGCGCATTCGAATGCCTACTTCACCGGCCTCGGCTCGGCCAAGCGCGTCGTCTTCTTCGACACCCTGCTGACGCGCCTGTCGCCGCCAGAAGTCGAAGCCGTGCTCGCGCACGAACTCGGCCACTTCAAGTTGAAGCATGTGCCCAAGCGCATGGTCGGCATGTTTGCCGCGAGCCTGGCCGCGCTGGCATTACTCGGATGGCTGGCCCAGCAGCAGTGGTTCTATACCGGCTTGGGCGTCACGCCCAACATCGGCGGCGCGCCGAACGATGCTCTGGCGCTGATGCTGCTGATGTTCGCGCTGCCGCCGTTTGCATTCCTCGTGACACCCTTCGCTGCGGCGCTTTCGCGCAAGCATGAATTCGAGGCTGACGCGTATGCCAGCGCGCAAGCCAATGGACAAGACCTTGCCAATGCCCTCGTCAAGCTGCACGAGGACAACGCCGGCACGTTGACGCCGGATCCGCTGTACGCGCGCTTTTACTACTCGCACCCGCCGGCGGCGGAGCGGCTTGCGGCCTTGAAGACGCCATGACGCGTGAGTAAGTTCGCCGCGCTCGATCTGGGGCGCGTGGTCGCGGCGCACGGCAGGCACTTCATCGTCGAGTCGCCGGAAGGCCAGCGCACGATCTGCCATCCGCGCGGCAAGAAGAGCGATGGTGTGGTTGGCGATCTCGTGCGTTGGCAGGCGACTGGCGACGAAGGCGTGATCGAACACATCGAAGCGCGCCGCAACCTGATGCACCGCCAGGACGAGTGGAAGACAAAGTCCTTCGCCGCCAATCTCGACGCCGTGCTGGTGATCGTCGCCGCCGATCCACCGTTCTCCGAAGCGCAGCTCGCGCGCGCGCTCATCGCCGCCGAGAGCGCGGGCATCACCGCGCACGTGCTGCTCAACAAGTGCGACTTGCCGCAGGCCGCCGCAGCGCGCAACCGGCTGGCGCCCTACCGCACGATGGGCGTGTCGGTGTACGACGTGGCGATGAAAGCCGCGCCCGATGCCGCGCGCGCGATCCTCGAACCCTTGCTCGGTGGCCGCACCACGCTCGTGCTCGGTCCGAGCGGCATGGGCAAGAGCACGCTGATCAACCTGATGGTGCCCGGCGCCACGGCGCAGGTCGGCGAGATTTCCGCCGCGCTGAACGCCGGCCGCCATACGACGACGACCACCACCTGGTACTGGATCGACGACACCCGCCAGAGCGCGTTGATCGATTCGCCGGGCTTTCAGGAGTTCGGCCTGCGGCATGTCGAAGCGCTGCAACTGCCCGGGCTGATGCCCGACCTGCGCGCGTTCGCCAGCGGCTGCAAGTTCTACAACTGCACGCACCGCCACGAGCCCGGCTGTACCGTCATCGCCGCGGTCGAGCGCGGGGAGATCAGCGCCTCGCGCTGGCGCATCTATGGCGAGATTTGCGATGAGCTGGCGCGGGAACGCTACTGACTGCGCCTAGCTCGCTGAGCTCGCGTCCTCCGAGGGCATCTCAGGCCGCTTGGGACAGCCCGGCGCTGTACTGAATCAGCCGAGCAAGTTCGCCAGCGACAGCAACGCCGCCAGCAGCAGCCACAGGATCACAGAGCGCCACACCAAGCCAACAACACTTTGCAGATGTCCCGCCTGCGCAGGTGACCCCGGCGTTGAGCCGCGCGCCGAGGCTGACTCTGGATTGCCGCCGACATCGAAAGTCTTCGAGCGATCGGGCGTGACGCCCGGTGCCGCCTGTCCGCCGAGCTGCACGCCGATAGCGCCAGCGGCTGACGCAAGCAGGATGCCTTCATTCGGATGCATCCACAGCATCGCGTCACGCCGCCAGCCGTTGACGGCTTCTTCGAAGTTGCCGACGACCGCAAAGCCGAAGGCCGTGAGGCGCGCCGGCACGTGGTCGATCAGCGAGAACGAGCGCTGCGCCAGATGCATCAGCCGCTCGTTGGCGGGCACGTCGAGTGTGCGGCTCTTGAAGGCCCAGTAGCGGCTCGCAAACTCGGCCATGCGGTACAGGACCGACCCCGCGGGGCCGAGACCGAGCGCCGACAATGCAATGAACCAGAAGAAGACACCGAAGACATGGCGGTGTGCCGCCAGCAGCGCGTGCTCAAGCACGTGACGCAGCAGTTCGGTGCGCGGCAGTTCGCTGGCGTCGAGGTGGCGCCACTCGGCGAGCAGGCTGCGCGCTTGGGTTTCTTCGCCGCGCTCGAGCGCGGCCCGGATGTCGGTGAAGTAGTGGCTGAACTGGCGAAAGCCAAGCGTGAGGTAGAGGACGGCGATGTTGAACACGAACGCACCGAGCAACGACACTCTCTCGACGGCCCAGTAAACGAGCGCCGCAGCGATGGCCGGCGCCAGCACGGTGACGCACCAGACGACGATGGCGTGGCGGTCGCGTCCGGCGTCGAAGTTGCGGCCGGCCCAGCCAGTCCACGAGATCAGCGTGTCGTGCACCCAGTTGTCGCGCGGCAGCGGCTTCAACTGCTCGATCATCAGCGCGAAGAGGACGGCGAAGAAACTCATCGGGTACGCATGATACGGATCAAGCCACGAGCAGCCGGTAGAAGTTGCGCAGCATCGCTGCCGTGGCGCCCCAGATGAAGTAGTCGCCCTGCCCGTCCGGGCGGGGCCACGGCATCGACAGGAACTCTCGCCGGGTGCCGGCGAACTCGAAGACGTGGCGCTGGTGATGAGCTGGCGTCATCAGATAAGACAGCGGCACTTCAAAGGCTTCAGCAACTTCATACGCGTCGATGGCCAGCTCGAACGGCGGGCGTACGAGCGCAACGATCGGCGTCACATCGTAGTTGGTGACGGTGCGGTAGATCGGCAACGCGCCCAGCACTTCGACATGCCGCCGCGCCAGGCCGACTTCTTCTTCGGTCTCGCGCAACGCGGTGTCGATGGCATCGACATCGCTGACTTCAGCGCGCCCGCCGGGGAAGCTGATCTGGCCGGCGTGGTCGCGCAGGTGCGACGTGCGTTGCGTCAGCAGCACGGTCAACCCGTGCTCGCGCTGAACCAGCGGCACGAGCACCGAGGCGTTGGTGCGCTCGTGGCCGTCGAACAGACCGCCGTCGCCGAGCTTCTCGGGCGCCCACGCCGGCGGGGCGGCCAGACGCTGGCGCAGTGCCTCGGGGTTCAAACGATCGAACGCCACCGCGGCCAGATGCGCATCGGTGCCCAACACCGGCACGATGCGCGGGTCGGTGATGCGAGGGCGTGTGCTCATGCGATCAGCTTACGGCAGCAACAACAAAGCCGCCCTGAGGCGGCTTTGTCGTTGACCATCGGCGCCGGTCAGGCTTCGGCCGAAGTCGACTTTCCGGACAGCTTTTCCTTGATGCGCGCGCTCTTGCCCGAGCGGTTGCGCAGGTAGTACAGCTTGGCACGGCGCACGTCGCCGCGGCGCTTGACTTCGATGCTGGCGATCAATGGGCTGTAGAGCTGAAAAGTGCGCTCGACGCCTTCGCCGCTTGAGACCTTGCGCACGATGAACCCGCTGTTCAGGCCACGGTTGCGCTTGGCAATGACAACGCCTTCATACGCCTGCACGCGCTTGCGGGTGCCTTCGACGACGTTGACGTTGACGATCACGGTGTCGCCAGGGGCGAAGGCCGGGATGGTCTTGCCCAGACGGGCAATTTCCTCTTGTTCGAGGGTTTGGATCAGGTCCACGGGGTTCTCCGAGCGATCTTGCCTGGGCTGGTTGAGTTTGGAGCAGGACCTCGGTCCTACAGTGTCCCGGCAGAGGATCGGCAGCCCAAGATTATAGGCGGAGCGCGGCTAGGAACGCCTCGTCGGCTTTGGACAGGCGCGCTGCGGCGCGGGCGGCGACGATCAGGTCAGGCCGACGGCGCGCTGTCAGCTCCAGCGAGCGGTCGCGGCGCCAGCGCTCGATCTGCGCGTGGTGGCCGGACATCAGCGTCGGCGGCACGGGCTGCCCCTCGAGGGTTTCAGGTCGGCTGTAGTGCGGACAGTCCAGCAGGCCATCCTCGCCAAAGCTGTCCTGCTCGGCCGACTGCTCATGGCCCAACACACCGGGCTGCAAACGGGCGATGGCATCGAGCAGCGCCATCGCCGGCAACTCGCCACCAGACAACACAAAGTCGCCGAGGCTGAGTTCCTGCGTCACATGGCGGTCCAGAAAACGCTGGTCGATGCCCTCATAGCGGCCGCACAGCAACACCGCGCCGGGGCCGGCGGCGAGTTCGCGCGCAAGCGGCTGGTCGATGCGCCGGCCTGTCGGCGTGAAATGGATCACGGCCGGCGCCCCCTCGCCGCGGTCGGCCACCACGGCAGCCAGCGCGCGTTGCAGCGGTTCGGCCAGCAGGACCATGCCGGGGCCTCCGCCAAACGGCCGGTCGTCGACGCGCTGGTGAACGCCCTCGCCATAGTCGCGCAATGGCCACAAGCGCACATCGACCTGCTTGCTTTCATACGCGCGACGCGTCACGCCGAGCTTCAAGAACGGCTCGAACAATTCGGGGAACAGCGTGATGACGTCGAACCGCATCTCCGGCCTTAGAAATCCAGGCCCCAATCGACAGTGATCGAGCGTGCCGCCAGATCGACAGTGTCGATGTACGCCGCGACTAATGGGATCAACCGCTCGTCGTCACCCAACACCACACGCAGCACGCTGTGCGCACCGGTGTCGATCAGGTCGGCCACCGTTCCCAACGCCACGCCCTCACGGTTGACCGCGGCGCAGCCGATCAGATCGACCCAGTAGTACTCGTCGGCATCCGGTGTCGGGAAGCTCGAGCGCGCGACGAACACGCGTGCGCCCTTGAGCGTCTCGGCCGCATTGCGATCGGGCACTTCCTGCGCACCGGCAACGACGAAATCCCCTTGATGGCGCGACTCAGTCACGCGCAACAACGGCGGCGGCGCCACGCCCGGCCCGTCTGGCGGACGCAGATGCCAGCGTTTGGTGGAGAACAGCGCCTGCGGGTCGGTCGCAAAAGGCTGGACCTTGATCCAGCCCTTGATGCCCCAAGCGCCTAAAACGCGACCGACCTCGACCGCGTCCGCGGGGAAGTCGTCGCGCTCAACAGCCAATTAAGCAGCGGCCTTCTTCTTGGCCTGATCGACCAAGCGGGCCACCGTGGGAGACAACTGCGCGCCCTTGCTCGCCCAATGCGTAACGCGGTCGGTGGCCACGCGCAGCGGCTCCTCGCCTCCTGCGGCCACAGGGTTGTAGAAACCCACGCGCTCGATGAAGCGGCCATCGCGGCGCTCGCGCGAATCGGCAACGACGATGTTGTAGAACGGGCGCTTCTTGGCGCCGCCACGGGACAGACGGATAACGACCATTTGTCGGTTCCTCGAAATGAATTTTTTCGATTCGCCGACCGCGGGACACGCGCAGCCGGGCAGATCTGGTTTGAACGGTCGGTGCCGTAGATACGCCGGTGTGAGCAACCGGCCAGCCCCGAAAACCGACGATTATAAACTCGACCGCATGCCTGACCACCCCCTGCTGATCCGCCCGAGCACAAACGCCGACTTGCCCGCTCTGACGCGCATCTATGGCCACGCGGTGCTGCACGGCACTGGCACCTTCGAGCTCGAAGCGCCGGACGAGCCTGAAATGTCGCGGCGCCGCGACGCCGTGCTGGCCAACGGCCTGCCCTGGCTAGTGGCCGAGCGCGATGGCAACGTGCTTGGCTATGCCTACGCCAACCACTTCCGCCCTCGCCGCGCCTACCGCTTCTGCGTCGAGGACTCGATCTACCTGGACGAGAGCGCGCGCGGCCACGGCGTGGGCCGGGTGCTGCTGGCCGAGTTGCTGACGCAATGCGAAGCGCGCGGCGCGCGGCAGATGCTGGCGGTGATCGGCGACTCGGCCAACGCCGGCTCGGTCGGCGTGCACCGCGCCTGCGGCTTCGAGGACAGTGGCGCATTGAAGGCGGCCGGCTGGAAGTTCGGCCGCTGGCTCGATGTGGTGTTGATGCAGAAGGCGCTGGGCGAAGGCGCGGCCACAGAGCCGCGCGACTGATGGCCTACAAATCAAAGACGCTGGCGACGTGGCTGGCGTGTGTGTTTGGCGCTTTTGGCGCTCACCGCTTCTACCTGCATGGTGCGCGCGACCTGGGCGCCTGGTTACACCCGTGGCCGACGCTGACCGGGCTGTACGGCATCCAGCGAGTGCAGACGCTCGGTCAGGACGATCAGTTGTCGTGGCTGTTGCTGCCGGTGCTCGGGCTGATGGTCGCGCAGGCCTGCCTGTTTGCGATCGTCTATGGCTTGACCGCCGACGCTGTGTGGGACGCCAAGCGCAACCCGGGCTTGGTACCGCGACAGACGCGTTGGCTGCCGGTGCTCGGCGTGATCGCCGCGCTGATGATCGGCGCCACCGCGCTGATGGCAACGATCGCTTTTGGTGGTCAACGATTCTTCGAGTACCAGATCGAAGAGTCGAGAAAAATCAGCCGCTAGAAAATCAGTCGGCCGAGGCCGTAGCCCGCTGCGGCCATCAGCGCCGACGCCGGGATCGTGAAGATCCACGCCCAGACGATGCTGCCGGCCACGCCCCAGCGCACATTGGATGCGCTGCGGGTCGATCCCACGCCAACGATGGCGCCGGTGATGGTGTGCGTCGTGCTCACAGGGATGCCCAGGCCCGTGGCCAGAAACAGCGTGATCGCGCCGCCGGTCTCGGCGCAGAAGCCGCCGACCGGCTTCAACTTGGTGATGCGCTGGCCCATCGTCTTGACGATGCGCCAGCCGCCGAACATCGTGCCCAGCGCAATAGCGATGTAGCAAACCCAGATCACCCAGCCCGGCGGCATCTTGTCGGCCGCACTCGCGTAGCCTGTGGCGATCAGCAGCATCCAGATGATGCCGATGGTCTTCTGCGCATCGTTGCCGCCGTGACCGAGGCTATAGAGCCCTGCAGAAACAAGTTGCAAGCGACGGAATATGCCGTCCACGCGCTGCGGGCGCACGCCGCGGCAGATCCATGCCACGGCCACCATCAACAGCGAGCCGAGCAAAAAGCCCAACGTCGGCGAAACGATGATGAAGGCCAGCGTCTTCCACACCCCGGCGCCGATCAGGCCACCGGCTCCCACCTTGGTCATCGTCGCGCCGACGATGCCGCCGATGAGCGCGTGCGAGCTCGACGACGGGATGCCCCACCACCAGGTGATGAAGTTCCACGCGATCGCGCCGATCAGCGCGCCGAAGACGACGTAGTGATCAACGACGCCCGGCTGCACGATGCCCTTGCCGACGGTGGCCGCAACTTTCAGCTCGAAGATGAAGATCGCCACAAGATTGAAAAATGCGGCGAAAGCCACCGCCTGGCCGGGCTTCAACACGCCGGTGGAGACCACGGTGGCTATCGAGTTGGCCGCGTCGTGAAAGCCGTTCATGAAATCGAACGCAACCGCCAGCACGACGAGCACGGCGATCACCCAGAACGCGACCTGGACCGAAGTCATGGTCGGTCGTTCAGGAATTCTCGAGGACGACGCCCTCGATCAGATTCGCCACGTCTTCACAGCGATCGGTGATCGACTCCAGCTGCTCGTAGATCGTCTTCAACTTGATCAGTTCGCGCACATCGCTCTGCTCGCGGAACAGGCGGCTCATCGCGGCGCGCATCACGCGGTCGGCGTCGCTCTCCAACTGGTCGATCTCCTCGCAGGTCTTCAGCGCCGCCTCCGTCACCTCCTGCTTGCCGATGTTGGGCAGCAGGGTCACCACGTAGGCGACACGGTCGCAGCATTTGGCCGACAACTCCGCCAGGCGCAGCACCTCCGGCGTGACCTGGCGCACGTCGTACAGGCTCATCGTCTCGGTCGAATCCTGCAGCAGGTCGAGCACATCGTCCATCGCGTTGATCAGGCCGTGAATCTGCTCGCGGTCGATCGGTGTGATGAAGGTCTTGTGCAGCAGGCGGTTGACCTCGGCGGTGATCTTGTCGGCGCTGCGCTCGGCATGGTCCACTGCTTCAGCGTATTTGCCGCGCAGCACCGGGTCGTCGTAGTTCTGGATCATGGCGACAAAGGCCTTGGAGCCTTCGGCGATGTACGCGCCGTGCTGGTTGAACAGCTCGAAAAAATTGCCCTCGCGTGGCAGCAGCTTGCCGAACAGCATCGGGGTTTCCTCTTCGAACGGCCTGTCACGAGGTCGTCACGCGGTTGTCATGTTTGCAGTGTATTCGCCATGCGGGGATGGGAAGGGGAAGCAAGCCGCGCCGCTGGCAGCCGCTCTGCAATTCAGCCAGAGACCCTTTCGATGCGCTGGTCCGCAGGGGCGGCCCGCGCAAGGTCGGGCGCGATCTCGGCCAGCGGCACGAGCACGAAGGCGCGTTCGTGCATCCGCGGATGCGGCAACGTCAACAGAGGGGTGTCGATGCGCCGATCGCCGTACAGCAGCAGGTCCAGGTCGAGCGTGCGCGGGGCGTTGCGGTACGGGCGCTCGCGGCCGAAGCGCGCTTCGATGGCCTGTAGCGTCTTCAGCAGCGCGGCGGGCAGCATCTTGGTGTGCAGTTGGGCCACAGCGTTGATGTAGTCCGCGCCTTGCGCATCGACAGGCGCGCTGCGGTAGAGCGACGAGCGAGCCACACAGCGCGTGCCCGGCAAATGGCCCAATGCCTCAAAAGCGGCTCGCACCGTGGCCACCGCATCACCGAGGTTGGCGCCCAGGCCGACGAAAACTCGTTCGCCGGCAACAGGTTTCACGGAGCCTCGGGCGCGACGGGTGGTGAACCACTGCCGTCCGCGCCAGACGGCTTACGGCGGCGACGGCGACGCTTCTTTGCCGGCGCCGTTCCTTCTTCCTCGGAAGCGGATGTCGATGACGATTCAGCAGGAGGCCGCGGCGCGGCCGTGAGCGGCGGCCGCGGTGCGGCCGCGGGCACGCGGCGCGGTTGCCCACGCTGCGCTTCACGCACTGCTTCGATCAGCGCCTCGCGCTCTTCGTTCGTCCCCAGAGCGAAGTCTTCCCACCAGTCGGCCAGCTCGGCGTCGATCTCGCCGCAATCGGCTCGCAGGCGCAGGAAGTCGTACGCGGCGCGGTAGCGCGGCTGGTCGATCAGCGAGTACGGCGAGCTGCCGACACGGCGCTCGAAGCGCGGCTGCATCAGCCAGATCTCGCGCATGTCGGCGCCGAGCTTGCCGCGGCCCGAGATGTCGCCGATGCGCGCATCGAAAACGGCGTCGATCGATTCCTGCAGCGCTGGCACGGCATGCACGCCATTCTTCAGCGCGGTCTGCCAGCGCTCGCGCACGTCATGCCACATCAGGCAGGCCAGCATGAAGCTCGGCGCGACGCTGCGGTCTTCGGCGAAGCGCTTGTCGGTGTCGGCCAGCGCGCTGTCGATGAACTGCAACTGCTGCGGCTTCGGTGTCACCGGTTCGACCATCAGCGGCGCCAGCAGCGGGAACAGCTGCGTCAGGCCCTGCTTGCGCAGTTCGGCCACGCTGGCCAG
>JANOEG010000174.1:0-1907 GCA_031413095.1 Burkholderiales bacterium
GCCGGCTACAAGGCGGTGATGATCGGCGCCAGCCAGTACCAGCGCCTGATGCCAATGCTGATGACGGCCGCCGGCACGATCAAGGCCGGGCGCGTCGTGATCCTGGGCGTCGGCGTGGCCGGCCTGCAGGCGATTGCCACCGCCAAGCGGCTCGGTGCGGTGATCGAAGCCTCGGACGTGCGGCCGTCAGTGAAGGAGCAGGTCGAGTCGCTCGGCGGCAAGTTCATCGACGTGTCGTATGAAACCGCCGAAGAGAAAGAAGCGGCCGAGGGCGTCGGCGGGTATGCCAAGCCGATGCCGCCGTCGTGGCTCGAACGGCAGAAGGTCGAAGTGGCCAAGCGTGTGGCGCAGGCCGACATCGTCATCTCGACGGCGCTGATTCCCGGCCGCGCCGCGCCGACGCTGATCACTGAAGCGATGGTGCAGTCGATGAAGCCGGGCTCGGTGATCGTCGACATGGCCGCACCCACCGGCGGCAACTGCCCGCTGACCGAAGCCGGCAAGACGGTGGTCAAGCATGGCGTGACGATCGTCGGCGAGACCAACATCCCGGCACTCGTCGCTACCGACAGCAGTGCGCTGTACGCGCGCAACGTGCTCGACTTCCTGAAGCTGATCCTCACCAAGGAAGCCACACTGGTGATTCCCACCGACGACGACATCGTCACTGCGTGCATGGTTACGCAGGGCGGCAAGGTACTCAGGAGCTGACATGGACGCCGTCTCCCCCACCGTTTTCAACCTCATCATCTTCGTGCTCGCCATCTACGTCGGCTACCACGTCGTCTGGACGGTCACGCCGGCCTTGCACACACCGCTGATGGCAGTGACGAACGCGCTGTCGGCGGTGGTCATCGTCGGCGCGATGCTCGCCGCGGCGCTCACCGAAACCTGGCTCGGCAAATCGATGGGTGTGCTCGCCGTGGCGCTGGCCGCGGTCAACATCTTCGGCGGCTTCCTGGTCACGCGACGCATGCTGGAGATGTTCAAGAAGAAAGAGAAGAAGGTTTCCGTCGAGGTAAAGAAATGAGCCTCAACCTAGTCGCACTGCTGTACCTTGTCGCGAGCGTCTGCTTCATCCAGGCGCTGAAGGGCCTGTCGCACCCGACGACGTCGATCCGCGGCAATCTGTTCGGTATGGTCGGCATGGCCATCGCGGCGTTCACGACCGCCGCGCTGATCGTCAAGCTCGCCGGCTCGGGCCTCGGCATGATCTGGGTGCTGCTTGGCCTGGTGGTCGGCGGCGGCATCGGCGCGGTCATGGCCAAGCGGGTAGAGATGACGAAGATGCCTGAGCTGGTGGCGTTCTTCCACAGCATGATCGGCTTGGCCGCGGTGTTCATCGCTGTGGCCGCTGTCGCCGAGCCGTGGGCGTTTGCGATCACCGAAAAGGGCGGGCAGATCCCCGGCGGCAACCGCGTCGAACTCGCCCTCGGCGCGTTCATCGGCGCGATCACCTTCACCGGCTCGGTCATCGCCTTCGGCAAGCTGTCCGGTAAGTACAAGTTCCGGCTGTTCCAAGGCGCGCCGGTGCAGTTCCCGGGCCAGCACTGGCTGAACCTCGCGCTGGGGCTGGCGGCGGCGTTCTTCATCTTCGGCTTCTGGCATTCGCAGAGCTGGATCGACATCGTGTTGGTCATCGTGCTCGGCTTCCTGCTCGGCGTGCTTCTGATCATCCCGATCGGCGGCGCCGACATGCCGGTGGTGGTGAGCATGCTCAACAGCTACTCGGGCTGGGCCGCGGCCGGTATCGGCTTCTCGCTCAACAACTCGATGCTGATCATTGCCGGCTCGCTGGTGGGAAGTTCAGGAGCGATCCTGAGCTACATCATGTGCAAGGCGATGAACCGCTCGTTCTTCAACGTCATCCTCGGCGGCTTCGGCGGTGAAGCGACCACGGCAGCGGC
>JANOEG010000175.1:0-3332 GCA_031413095.1 Burkholderiales bacterium
ACTTGCAGAAGCTCTACCCGATCAGCTTCGAGCACCAGAGCGACACCGCCACCTTCGACAACGCGCTCGAGTTGCTGACGATGAGCGGCTACCCGCTGGCCCACGCCGCGATGATGATGATCCCCGAGGCCTGGGAGCAGCACGAAGGCATGGACATCCGTCGCCGCGCGTTCTACGAGTACCACGCCGCGATGATGGAGCCCTGGGACGGTCCGGCGGCGATGGTGTTCACGGACGGCAAGCAGATCGGCGCCACGCTGGATCGCAACGGCCTGCGCCCGGCGCGCTACATCGTGACCGACGACGATCTGGTGGTGATGGCCTCGGAGTCCGGCGTGCTGCCGATCCCCGAGCCACGCATCGTCAAGAAGTGGCGCCTGCAGCCGGGCAAGATGTTCCTGATTGACTTGGAGCAAGGTCGTATCGTCGATGACGAAGAGCTGAAGAACCAGTTCGCCTTTGCCAAGCCGTATCGGCAGTGGATCGAGAACGTGCGCGTCAAGTTGGACGCGCTCGACATTGGCGAAGCCGCACAGCCGCTGCCGCACGCTGAGTCGCTGCTCGACCGGCAGCAGGCGTTTGGCACGACGCAAGAAGACATCAAGTTCCTGCTCGCACCGATGGCCACGGCCGGCGAAGAAGGCATCGGCTCGATGGGCAACGACTCGCCGTTGGCCGTGCTGTCGGACAAGAACAAGCCGCTGTTCAACTACTTCAAGCAGCTGTTCGCGCAGGTCACCAACCCGCCGATCGATCCGATCCGCGAAGCGATCGTGATGTCGCTCAACAGCTTCATCGGCCCCAAGCCGAACCTGCTCGACATCAACGACGTCAACCCGCCGATGCGTCTGGAAGTGACGCAGCCGGTGCTCGACTTCGACGACATGGCGCGCCTGCGCGCGATCGAGAAGCACACGCACGGCAAGTTCAAGAGCTACGAGCTCGACATTACCTATCCACTGGCCTGGGGCAAGGAAGGCATCGAGGCCAAGCTGGCGTCGCTGACGGCCGAGGCGGTCGATGCCTTGAAGGGCGGCCACAACATCCTGATCGTCACCGACCGCCGCATGCGCCGCGAGCGTGTGGCGATTCCGGCGCTGCTCGCGTTGTCGGCCGTGCACCATCACTTGGTGCGCGAGGGGCTGCGCACAACGGCAGGCCTCGTCGTCGAAACCGGCAGCGCACGCGAGGTGCATCACTTCGCCGTGCTCGCCGGCTACGGCGCTGAGGCGGTACACCCGTACCTGGCCATGGAAACGCTGGCGGCGCTGCACAAGGAACTGCCGGGCGAGCTGAGTGCCGACAAAGCGATCTACAACTACGTCAAGGCCATCGGCAAGGGCCTGTCGAAGATCACGTCGAAGATGGGCGTGTCCACGTACATGTCGTATTGCG
Source organism: Burkholderiales bacterium (assembly GCA_031413095.1). GTDB lineage: Bacteria > Pseudomonadota > Gammaproteobacteria > Burkholderiales > Burkholderiaceae_C > CADEEN01. The sequence continues at coordinate 1,396 of JANOEG010000175.1, forward strand.
GCTCGCAACTCTTCGAAGCAGTCGGCCTGGAGAAAGAGTTCGTCGGCAAGTACTTCCGCGGCACGGCCACGCAGGTCGGCGGCATCGGCGTCTTCGAAGTCGCCGAAGAAGCATTGCGCACGCACCGCGCGGCGTTCAGCGACGATCCGACGCTGGCCACGATGCTCGACGCCGGCGGCGAGTACGCCTGGCGCGTGCGCGGCGAGGAGCACATGTGGTCTCCCGACGCGATTGCCAAGCTGCAGCATGCGGCGCGTGCGGGCAAGTTCGAGACCTACAAGGAATACGCGCAACTCATCAACGACCAGAGCAAGCGCCACATGACACTGCGCGGCTTGTTCGAGTTCAAGGTCGATCCGAGCAAGGCGATTCCGGTCGAGGAAGTGGAGAGCGCGGCCGACATCGTCAAGCGATTCGCCACCGGCGCGATGTCGCTTGGCTCGATCAGCACGGAAGCACACACGACGCTGGCGATTGCGATGAACCGCATCGGAGGCAAAAGCAACACCGGCGAGGGCGGCGAAGACCCGGCGCGCTATCGCAACGAGTTGAAGGGCATTCCGATCAGCGCCGGCATGAAGGTCAGCGACGTGATCGGCGCCAAGGTCACCGAGGCCGACTACGAATTGAAAGCGGGCGATTCGCTGCGCTCGAAGATCAAGCAAGTGGCGAGCGGCCGCTTCGGCGTCACCACCGAATACCTGGTATCCGCCGACCAGATTCAGATCAAGATGGCGCAAGGCGCCAAGCCGGGCGAAGGCGGCCAGTTGCCGGGCGGCAAGGTCAGCGAATACATCGGCATGCTGCGCTACAGCGTGCCGGGGGTGGGCTTGATTTCACCGCCGCCGCACCACGACATCTATTCGATCGAGGATCTCGCGCAACTGATCCACGACTTGAAGAACGCAAACCCGCGCGCGTCGATCAGCGTCAAGCTCGTCAGCGAAGTCGGCGTCGGCACGATCGCGGCGGGTGTGGCCAAGTGCAAGGCCGACCATGTGGTGATCGCTGGCCATGACGGTGGCACAGGGGCGTCGCCGTGGTCGAGCATCAAACATGCCGGCACACCGTGGGAACTGGGCTTGGCTGAAACGCAGCAGACGCTGGTGCTCAACCGCCTGCGTGGCCGCATCCGCGTGCAGGCCGACGGCCAGATGAAGACCGGCCGCGACGTCGTCATCGGTGCGCTGCTCGGCGCCGACGAGTTTGGCTTCGCGACCGCGCCGCTCGTCGCCGAGGGCTGCATCATGATGCGCAAGTGCCACTTGAACACCTGCCCGGTGGGCGTGGCGACGCAAGATCCGGTGCTGCGCAAGAAGTTCGCCGGCCGGCCCGAGCATGTCGTCAACTTCTTCTTCTTCGTCGCCGAAGAAGCGCGGCAGATCATGGCGCAACTCGGCATGCGCACGTTCGATCAATTGATCGGCCGCGCCGATTTGCTCGACACGAAGAAAGGCATCGCGCACTGGAAGGCGCGTGGCCTCGACTTCGCGCGCATCTTCCACCAACCCGCCGTGCCGGCCGACGTAGCGCGCCACCAGATCGATCAGCAGGACCACCGCCTCGACAAAGCGCTCGACTTGAAACTGATCGAGCAGTGCAAAGCTGCGATCGACAACGGCGAAAAAGTGCAGTTCATGCAGGACGTGCGCAACGGCAACCGCAGCGTTGGTGCGATGCTGTCGGGCGAGTTGATCCGCCGCCGCCCCGAGGGCCTGCCTGATCACACGATCTTCATGCAGATGGAAGGCACGGGCGGGCAGAGTTTCGGCGCCTTCCTCGCCGCCGGCATCACGCAGTACCTGATCGGCGACGCCAACGACTACACCGGCAAAGGCCTGTCGGGCGGGCGCATCGTCGTGCGGCCGAGCATCGACTTCCGCGGCGATGCGACGAGCAACATCATCATCGGCAACACCGCGCTCTATGGCGCGACC
>JANOEG010000176.1:0-7547 GCA_031413095.1 Burkholderiales bacterium
TCAGGTGTCCGTGGCGGCGCGCTGGGTGGTCACGGCGGGTGTGTCCACTGAAGCGGGCGCTCGCGCCTCGCCACGTGCTTACCGCATCGATGACACAGTGCCCTGGACCGATGCGTCGATGGAGTCGCTGGTCTTGGCCCAACGCCTCGCAATGTGGCGCTTGGCGCAGCGCATCGCGGCCAGCCTGCAGGGCGGCTGAGCGCCACTCACCCGTTAGCCGTCGCCCTGACCTCGGCGATCGACGTCACGCCGGCCAGCACCTTGTCGATGCCGTCCTGGCGCAGCGTGCGCATGCCGTCCGCCAGCGCCTGGCGTTGAAGTTGCTCGGCGCGGGCGCCGGTCTGGATCAGGTGCCGCAGCTCGCGCGTCACGCTCATCAGCTCGTGCAGCGCCGCACGGCCACGCAGGCCGGTGCCTTCGCATGACGTGCAGCCTTTGGATTCCCATAGCATCAGCTGCGGGCCGTGCTGCGCGTGCCATTCGGCAAGCACCTGGTCCTTCGGCGGTGCAGCGCCGTCGGCAAAGACGTGCAGCCAGTCGTGCAGCAACTCATCGACTTCCTCGCTGCTGGCGTTGCGCGCAACGCGGCAATGCGGGCACAGGCGGCGCACCAGGCGCTGAGCCAGCACCGCAAGCAGCGAGTCGCCGAAGTTGAACGGGTCCATGCCCATGTCGAGCAGGCGCGTCACGGTTTCGGGTGCGCTGTTGGTGTGCAGCGTGCTCATCACCAAGTGGCCTGTCAGCGAGGCTTCGACGGCGGTCTGCGCCGTCTCCTTGTCGCGGATTTCGCCGACCATGATCACGTCCGGATCGGCGCGCAGGAAGGAGCGCAGCGCCTTGGCGAAGGTCCATTCGATCTTCGGATTGACCTGCACCTGGCGCAGCCCGGCCTGCGTGATTTCCACCGGATCCTCAGCCGTCCAGATCTTGCGCTGCGCGGTGTTGAGGTGCGCCAGCGCCGAGTGCAGCGTCGTCGTCTTGCCGCTGCCCGTGGGGCCGACACATAACACCATGCCATAGGGCCGCTCGATGGCGCTCGACAGGCGCTTGTAGTTGCCGGCCGACAAGCCGATCTGATCCATGGGCAAGGCGCGCGCGTTGGCAAGCAGGCGCATCACCACGTCTTCGAGGCCGTTGGCGGTTGGGATCGTGGCCACGCGCAGCTCCAGGCGGTGCTGCGACGAGAACTTGGCGAAATTGATCTTGCCGTCCTGCGGCTTGCGGCGCTCGCTGATGTCGAGGTCGCACATGATCTTGATGCGGGCCACGATCGCCGCGCGGTAGGTGTGCGGCAGTTCGAGATAAGGCTTCAAGCCGCCGTCCTTGCGAAACCGGATGCGCACCTTCTCGTGGCCGGGCATGGTCTCGATGTGGATGTCCGACACGCCCTGCGCGTGCGCATCGACGATCATCGTGTGCACCAGGCGCACCAGCGAGTTATCCGATTGCTCGATGGCCAGTTCGTCGCCGTTGTCACGTTGCGCGCTGTGGTGCTGCTGCTCCAGGGTTTCGAGCAGCTTGCTCGCATCGGCGGCGTCGAACGGAATGCTCTCATCCGGCGCCAGCGGCACGTGGTTGGCCCAGGGGTCATCGCCGAAGCGCTGGTAGGTTGCAGCGATGGCCGCGGGCAGCAAGTCCGCCGGCGCCAGCGCCGGCACGAGCTTCAATTGCGTGACGAACTCGATTTCGTCGACATCGGCGCGGCGAGACGGGTCTGCCATCGCCACGACGAGCTGGCCGCCGCGCAGCAGCAGCGGCATGACCTGCAGGCGGCGCGCGATGGTGTACGGCAACACGCGTACGGCATCCGGCTCCACCGGGAACGCCGAAGCGTCGATCACCGGATAGCCCATCTTGCGCGCCAGGGCGTGCTGCAAGTCGTGGCGTGACACATGCCCGGCGCGCACCAGCAGCTCGCCCAGCGGGATCGAACGCTCGCTCTTTTGCTGTTCGAGCGCGTGGGTCAACTGCGAGGGCGTGATCAGGTTCAGCGCCACCAGCGCCTCGCCGATGCGCACCACCGGCATACGCGCCTGCTGGTCGATGGCTTCGAGCAACTGCACGGGCTCGACGATGCGCTGCGCCAGCAGCAGCTCGCCGAGCTTTCGTGTGCGCAGTGACGCCTGCTCGGCCACCGCCCTCTCCACTTGCTCGGGCGTCACTGCGAGTTGCTCGACCAGAACCTCGCCGATGCGCGGGCCGATTTCGAAATCGGCATACGAACTCTTGGGCACGAAGACGCGCTGCACGCGCCCCGATTCATCGACCGGAGGAAACAGGAACACGCCATGTTCGGTGGCCACATGGCCCACGCTCTTGCCGGAAAGCGCCCCGCCCTGCGCCAGGCGAAACCGGTACTCGACAGCGGCCGGTGGCGCGAGCATGTGCGCGTGCGGGTCGCCCGGCGCCGGCTGTTGCGCGGCGATCGGAGCGGTCAAGGTGATGCGCCGCAGCTGCGCCAGGCGCAGACTCATCTCGGACCGCGTGGCGTGGACCCGGACGCGGATCAGGCCCGCGGCAAAGTCCATCGACAACAAGGTCGCGCCGATGGCCGCGCTTGTCAGCCCTTCGATTTCACAGGCGGCACCCGCCGGCGATTCACCGGCCGGATAACCGGCATACGGCGGCGTCGGCCAACGCCACGGTGCTGCTGCGGCTTGTGCAGCGCTTGCGCTCGGTTGAGACAGATCGGACATCGCGGCACGCGCTTGATGCGCGCAGAAGAACCAGGTTCCTCATGCTAGGCCGCGAAACTGCGAGGCAATGGGCAGAACAACGCAGCGAAGACCACGCTGTTCGACGCAGAAGCCGATCTCGCAACTCGTGTCTTGCCGCGCAAACGCCGCGGAACGGGCTTTGCCCGGCCGCTTGCGTTGCCCTCTTTGAGGGGGAGCGGCGTCAGCCGCTACGGGGGTGGACCTAGTACGCCGTGATGTTGCTCGCCCAGACGTCGCTGGACTTGATGTGAGCGGCGAGGGCCACGCTCAAGCGGCCACGCGGTGCAATCACCGGCACCACGTCAAGGCCAGCCACCGACTGCAGCGACTTCAGCGTCGCCACGCTGCCCAGTGAATCCACAGCCACGAACAGGCGGTTGCCTTCTTGCATCAGCGGCAGCGCGCGGTGCTCGTGCATCACGGCCGCGGAGAGGCGCTTGACGGCTTTCGGATCGACCGGGAAACGCAGCAGATCGATCACCGGATAGCCCATCTTGTGCGCCAGCGCCGTTTGCAGATCGGCGCCGGTGATGACACCGGCGCTGACCAGCGCTTCGCCGAGCGGCTGGTCGTTGGAAGCTTGGGCTTGCGCGCGCACGGCGCGGTCGAGCTCATGTTGTGTCACCAGACCGAGCTCGCACAGCGATTCGCCGAGCGGCCGGATCGTGGCCTTGAGTTGGGCCTGCACGGCCGCCAGCAACTGCTCGGGCGTGGCCACCCAGCGCTCGGCCGCAAGCTCCTCGACCGACTTGCCCAGGCTGACGCCGGTGCAGGTGGCTGTGGGCACGAACTGGCGCAATACGGCGTGGCCGCCATCCGCAGGTGCGTAAAGGAACCAGCCGCAGCGCTGGCGCACATGGCCGATCGTGCGCCCAGCCATCTGGCCGCCCGCAGACAACTCGGCTGTGTAGTCGCGCTCCTGCGCCGCCGCGGGCATGCGTTCGAGCGGCGCGCCGGGCGCCTGGCGCGCCTGCGTCCATGGCTTGAGCACCGTCAGCCGGCGCATGCGCGAGAACGGCAGCCACAGCGGATCGCCATCGCGTCCGACCCGCACCCGCATGCGCTCTCGCGCTACGTCGAACTCGACCAGCTCGCCTTCGAAGGTGACGCCTCCGGCAGACTCGACCCGGCACGGCAGAGCACCCGACGGCAACGCGCTCATCGACTGCGCGTGCGCAAACGGCGGCAGTGGCCAGGCCCACTCGTCTTCGATGGACAGCGTGATGGTCGGCAGTGGTGTTGAAACGGCGTTGCTCATGTGTCAGGTCCTCCCAGTTCTTCCTTGCTTCTCGCGGGTGACGAACACCCGCTGCAAGGTCGTGACGGAGAGTAACCAGTGGTTGCTGAGACGCCTCGTGAGGAATGCACGCGCTCAAGGCACGCAGCGCTCACCCCACGCAGGCAGGGGGCGCAGGTGTGACAACGGCGTCAGCGCCCCATCACGGCATCCGGCAGCGACGTGACGATGGCCGGGAAGACGGTGATCAGCACCACCGCCACAAGCAGGCAGAAGAAGAATGGAAGCGTCGCGCGCGCGATTCGGTTGCTGTCGATGCCGGTCATGTTCTGCAGCACGAACAAGTTGAAGCCCACCGGCGGCGTGATCTCGGCGATCTCGATCAGCAGGATGATGAAGATGCCGAACCACACCAGGTCGAAGCCGGCCTTCTGCACCATCGGCAGCACCACGGCACTGGTCAGCACGATCATCGAGATGCCGTCGAGTGCGGTGCCCAGCACCAGGTACACCACCACCAGCACCGCGATCAGGCTGAAGGGCGACAACTGCGCCGCGGCCACCGCCTCAGCCAGCTCGCGCGGCACGCCGGTGAAGGCCATCGTCTTGGTGAGGAAGGCCGCGCCGGCGAGGATGAACATGATCATGCAGGACAGCCGTGTCGAGGACAGCAGGCCTTGCCAGAAGTTGTCCCAGGTCAGGCTGCGTCCGACGGCGGCAATCACCAGCGAACCAAGGACGCCAAACGCGGCGCACTCGGTGGCCGTGGCCCAGCCGGCGACGAGCACCCAGACGATGAACACGATCAGCAGCGCGCATGGGATCAGGCTGCCGGTGCGGCGGATCTTGTGCAGGAACGCCGACGGCGGCTCGCCCGCTGGCACCCGGTCGGGATGGCGCAGGCTCCACCACGCGATGTAGCCGCTCATCAGTAGCATCACCATCAGGCCGGGCAGGAAGCCGGCAAGGAACAAGCGGATGACACTCGCTTCGGCGGCCACCGCGTAGACCACCATCGTGATCGACGGCGGAATCAGGATGCCCAGGCCGCCGGCAGCAGCGAGCGAGCCGAGCGCGAGCGACTTGTCGTATCCGCGCCGTTCGAGCTCGGGCAGCGCAACTTTGGCGATCGTCGCGCAGGTGGCCGCCGACGAGCCCGAGACCGAGCCGAAGATGCCGCAGCCCAGCACCGTGGTGTGCATCAGCCGGCCGGGCACGCGCGACAGCCACGGCGCCAGGCCGTCGAACATCTGCTCGGACAAGCGCGTGCGGAACAGGATCTCGCCCATCCACAAGAACAGCGGCAGGGCCGCCAGCTCCCAGCTCGCGGCTGTCTCCCAGAAGGCGGTGAACAGGTTCGCACCGGGGCGCGTCTGGACGAAGAACGCCTGCCCGATCCAGCCGACGATGGCCAGCGACATCGCGATCCAGACACCGCCCGACAGCAGCAGCAGCAGGATGAACAGCAGCAGGCCGCCGAGCGCGAGCGTGGTCATGGCCTATAGCTCCTCGGAGAAGTCGCCGCGCGCATGGCGCTCCTCGACCCGCGCCAGGTAGCTCGGCTTGCCGCCGCGCAACACCGTCACGCACTCGTCGAGAACCGCCACCACGAACAGCGCAGCGCCGATCACGAACGACATCTGCGGAATCCACAGCGGTATCGCCACCATGTTGTTGGCGATGTCGTTGAAACGCCAGCTGTCATAAGTGAAGCGTGCGGCCCAAAAGCCGAGGTAGCCCACCGCGAGCGCGGCGATCGCCAGCGACACGACCTCGAGCACGCGGCGCACGGCGGGCGGCACGCTCTCAAGCACCAGCGTCACACGCACGAAATCGCCGTTGCGGAAGCTGTACGCCATGCCGAAGAACGCCGCGGCGGCACACAGCCAGGCAACGACATCGTTCACCCAGCCGACACGCCATGCCAGGCCGCGCCCGAGCGACGCGCCGATCATCAGCACGAAGATCGCGAACACGCAGGCCGCTGCCAGCGCGCCTGCCGCTGCATACAGCCCGTCGAGCGCGCGGCGCACGAGAGCCTACTTCCGGTACGCGTCGACCAACTGCTTGCCTTCAGGGCCGGCCTTGTCGAGCCACTCCTTGAGCAGCGTCTCGCCCACCTTCTTCATGTCGCTCGTCAGCGCGGCCGGCGGCGGCAGGATGTTCATGCCCCCGCCCTTGAGCTTGTCGAGCGACTCACCGTTGGCCTTTTTGCTCGCGGCCAGGCCGCGCGCTTCGGCGTCGGCTGCGGCCTTGAGCACGGCTTGCTTGGTCGGTGCGTCGAGGGCGTCGAACGACGCCTTGCTGACGATGATCAGGTTACGCGGCAACCAGGCCTGCGTGTCGTACCAGTACTTCACATGCTCGTGCAGTTTTGAGTCCCAGCCGGTCGAGCCGCTGCTCATCATGGACTCAGCGACGCCGGTGGCAAATGCCTGGCTCACTTCCGCGGCCTGCACCGTCACCGGTTGCGCGCCGACCAACTCGGCGATGCGCGCGGTGGCCGGGTTATAGGCGCGCCACTTCACGCCCTTCAGATCGGCCGCCGACGCGAGAGGCTTCTTCGAATACACGCCCTGCGGCGGCCACGGCACTGAATACAGCGCCATCAGCCCCTGCTCACCGAGCTTCTTGTCGAACAGCGGCTTGCTCGCCGCCCACAGCTTCACCGACGCGTCATAGCTGTCGGCCAGAAACGGCAGCGCATCGGCGCCGAACAGCGGCCACTCGTTGCTGAAGTTGGAGATCAGCACCTCGCCGATTTGCGCCTGCCCGCCCTGCACCGCGCGCTTGATCTCCGGCGCCTTGAACAGCGAGGCGCCCGGATGCACGGTGATCTTCAGCTTGCCGCCGGTGGCCTTGTCAACGTCGGCCGCGAAGTCGTTCAAGTTGACACTGTGGAAGTTCGTGGCCGGGTAAGCCGCGGGCAGATCCCATTTGGTTTGTGCAATGCCGGCGCTGGCGGCCAGGCAGGTCAGCGCAGTCAGACTGAGCGAGCGGATCATCGACATGGCGTGTGGCTCCAGGGTGAGGAAGAGAAGCACGAGAAGAAGCGAGAGCTTGCAGTCTAGGGACTATTGCGATAAAACGTCAACGTTTCGTCAGCAAAATATTTGAACTTCAGGGAAAGCCCGATGCCGCGAACGGCCCGCACCGTCGTCCCACGCTCCAGCACTCGCTCGAAATCCAGCACGCGGTCGAAAAAGGCCGCGGGCGCCAGCATCGTCTCGTCGGCGCACCTCGTCTCGCCACGCAGCGCCGAACTCTCCGAGTTCGAGTTCGGCCTGATCGTCGCCTGGAACGCCTTCTCGCGCTGGGCGGTGCGCTGCATGGCCGCCGCTGGCGTCAGTGACCTGACGATCACCGACGTGCTGCTGCTGCACCATGTCAACCACCGCGCGCGCAACAAGAAGCTGGCCGACATCTGCTTCGTGCTGAACTACGAAGACACGCATGTCGTCGCCTACTCGCTGAAGAAGCTCGTTGCTGCGCGGCTGGTCGAAGCCGACAAGGTTGGCAAGGAAGTCTTCTACCGCCCCACGCCCGCTGGGGAAGCCGCCGTACAGGCCTACCGCGCCGTGCGCGAAGAGTGC
>JANOEG010000177.1:0-2441 GCA_031413095.1 Burkholderiales bacterium
CTGCTGGTGATCATCGAAGGCCGCGACACAGCCGGCAAGGGCGGCGTGATCGCCGCGATCTCCGACACGCTCAATCCGCGCCAATGCCATGTCGTCGCGCTCGGCAAGCCCAGCGACCGCGAGCGCACGCAGTGGTACTTCCAGCGCTACGTGCCCTTTCTGCCGGCGGCCGGCGAGATCGCGCTCTTCGACCGCAGTTGGTACAACCGCGCCGGCGTCGAGCCGGTGATGGGCTTTTGCACGCCCGAGCAGACAGCGGCGTTTCTCAAACAGGCGCCGGCCTTCGAGAAGCTGCTCACCGACGATGGCGTGCTGTTGTTCAAGTACTGGCTCACCGTCGATCAGGAGAAACAGGAAGAGCGTTTCGCCGAGCGGCTCGAAGACCCGATGAAGCGCTGGAAGCTGTCGCCGATCGATCTGAAGGCGCGCGAGAAGTACGCCGCCTACACCCAGGCGCGCGCGACCATGCTCGAGGCCACGCACACGAAGAACGCGCCGTGGACGCTGGTCGATTTCAATGATCAGAAGCGTGGCCGGCTTGCGCTGATCCGGCACCTGCTCGACCACCTGCCCGATACGAAGGTGGCGGACGAGAAGATCGTGTTCCCGCCGCTGCCGGGCAAACCGCTGAATGAGACGTTCAAGGGCAAACTCAGGCCGATTTGAGCTGTTGGCTCCTCTCTCGCTGCGGGAGCACTGCCCCGCGGGAACGCTCGGGCCGACGCTTGGGATCGGCGCGGCGCTGGCTCGAGTCCGTTCTGGCGGTGTTCCTTTCGTAGCGCCTTTGTCACCGCATCGGCTTAGAGTCCGTCGCTGGGCGCGCCGGTCGGTGCGTTCTTCCGTTTCAGCTCTCGAAGGAGTACCCCCGTGGCTTCGATCATCGAATCAATCGCATCCTCGTTCGGCCCCGACATCATCGGCAAGCTCGCGCCCGCGCTCGGCGCCGACAGCTCGGCCGTGAGCAAGGGCCTCGGCGCGCTCGCGCCCTTGCTGCTCAATGGGATGTCGAGCATGGCCGGCACACCGGCCGGTGCCGAGAGTCTGTTGAAGACCTTGCCGCAGGGTGGCGGCGGCATGCTGTCGAGCGTGCTGAGCAGCTTCATGGGCGGCGGCTCGACAGCACTCGGAGGTGGCGGCATCCTGACCTCGCTGCTCGGCCCCGGGATCAACGCCGTGGGCGCGTCGATCTCGCGCGCCGTGGGCTTCAACGTCACGCCGTTGCTCAGCCTCGTTGCGCCAGCCGCGCTCGGCGCGGTCGCCAAGATGGTCAAGGACAAGGGCTTGAACGCCGGCAACATCGGCCCGGCGCTGGCGCAGGAGAAGCAGGCTTACTTCGACAACCCGGCCAATGCCGAGAACGTCTCGCTGGTGCGCGCGGCGGTGTCGGCCGGCGACAAGGCCGCGACGACGATCCATGGCTATGGCGCTGACTGGTCGCGCGTGCAAGCGGCGCCGGCTGCGGCGCTGATGATGGTGGCCACTTCGGACTTGTCGGGCCCTGTCGGCTCGATCAAGGAGGTGCAGGCCGCGACCAAAGCGCTGGCCGGTGCCGCCCATCAAGCCGACCCGGCATCGCTGCTCGCTGCGGCCTTCGGCTCCGGCATCGACACCGACATGCTGAAGCAGGTGCGCGAACTGGCGCCGACCAAAGACAAACTGCTCGACATCGTCAAGGCCGGCGCAGCAGCGGTGGCGGCGAAGTCGCCGGCCGAAGCCGCGAGCTACAAGGCCACGATCCTCGCCGTGGCCAAGGCCACGGCTGAAGCGTCGAAGGAAGGCGGCTTCCTGGGCATCGGGGGCACGCTGGTCAGCAAGGACGAGCAGGCGGCGCTGGACCAGTTGAGTGCGGCATTGGCGTAGCGATCACGCGGGCGCGTCGGTCAGCTCGATCCAGACGCGCCCCTCTTCGATCTTCGTCGCATAGACGCGGATCGGCTGCGTCACCGGCTCGCACATCGGCTGCCCGCTGCGCACATCGAATCGGCCCTGGTGCAGCGGGCACTCGATCTCGTGGCCTTCCAGAAAGCCTTCGCACAACCGGCCGGCGCCATGCGTGCAGACGTTGTCGGTGGCGAAGGGCACACCATCGACGCAGTGCAGCGCGATGTCGTGGCCGGTGGGTGTGACGGCGATCGACGCGCCTTCGAAGAGGTCGTCCTGCGCAGCAACATCGGTCCACGTCATAGCGGGTAAATCAATGAGTTGGCGATCAGCTCGCTGTCGAAGACGACGAGCTTGTCTTCGAACAACAGGCCGTCGGGTGTGATGCGCACGGTGTCGACGTAGCGGCCGACGTTGAACACCGTGCTCGGCTCACTCGGTTTGGTGCGAAAGACGGCGTAGTTGGCTTCGACCTTCATCGTTTCGCCGCGGTCTTCGAGCACGCGAGGCACGCCGATCACATGGCGCTGGTAGTACGGCTCGTGGAACAGCGTGTTCGA
>JANOEG010000178.1:0-10162 GCA_031413095.1 Burkholderiales bacterium
GCCAGTTCGCGCACATGCTGGCCGACTTGGTCGTGCAGCCGAGCTTTCCTGAAGACGAGCTCGAGCGCGAGCGCCAGGTGCTGCTGCAGGAGCTGGCCGAAGACGAGGACGACCCGGTGTCTTCGGCCTACAAGCTTTTCGACGCTGCGTGCTGGGGGGTGCATCCTGCTGCGATGCCGGTGATCGGCACGCGCGCGCGCGTCGAGCGCCTGACGCGCGTCGACCTCGTGCAGTACGTGCAGCGCCAATATAGCGGCGCCAATGTCGTGGTCGGTGTGGCCGGGCCGATCGACACGGCGGCGTTCGTTCGGGGCTGCGAAGCCGCGTTCGGCGCGCTGCCGGCGGGGGCGCCGAATGTCATCGAAGCGCCCGCTTATGTGGGCGGTGTGCGCACACGATCGCAGGCCGGTTCAAGCCAGTCGCATGCGGTGCTGGGCGGCGTGCTGACCTCGCGCCGCGACGACAGCGCGAACGACGAAGCCGCCGCCGCGCTCGCCGCCGCCGTGCTCGGCGAAGGCATGAGCTCGCCGCTGCTGCACGAGCTGCGCGAACAGCGCGCGCTGGCCTATCACGTCAGCGCGTCGGCCGAAGCCATGGACATGTGCGGCCAGTTCATCATCGAGGCGTCGATGGCGCCGGAGCGCTTCGACGAGTGCCTGCAGGCTGTGCTCGGATTGCTGAAGCAGCACGCCGATCGCATCGACCCTCAGGACCTGGCCCGCGCCCGGCGCCAGCTCGCGGTGCGCCGCCTTCGCACCCTGGAAAAGCCGCTGCGGCAGATCGAAGACGCCGCGCTCGACCTCTTTGCACACGGCCGCATGCGCGCGCACGACGAGCGGCTGGCTGCGCTCGACGCCGTCGAAAGCAGTGCAGTGCGCGGCGTCTTCGAGCGTTTGCTCGGCGCGGGCTTGTCGCTGGCGTTGACGGGCAGCGTCAAACGCGCCGCGGGGCAGCAGGCGCGCGAGAGGCTGGAAGCCGTGCGGCCCTAGGCGATCTCGGCGACGGCGCGCGACGCCGCGCGGCTCCACACCGCGCCGCCCTGCGAGTGCTCGAGCTCGCGGCAGCCGTCCACGAGCTTGATGACGTGATCGTCGTCGCTCGCGATCGCACGGGCGGCAATCTCGGTCCACGGCAGCACGCTGACCTGGTGTTGCGCGCCCATGGGCTCACGCGGCAGCGTTGCCCACGCTGCGGCTGCCGCCCCTGCGTAGTGCCGCAGCGCGGGCAGCCGATCCTCGGCGTGCAGCCACGGCAGCAGCACGCGCATCGCATGCGCGCTCGTCACCAGGTGCAGCACGGTGAACTCGGCGCGTGCCGCGTAGCGCTCGGCGGCGAGCATGGCCAGCCGCGGCAGCGTGATGTGCGCATCGACACGCCAACGCGCGAGTGCCGGGGCAAAGCGAGGGTGCGCGGCGGCCTGCGCCATCGTCTGCGCGATCAAGGGCTCGTCGCGCAATTCACTAACCAGGTCGAGCGTGTTCAACACTGCGGCGGTGTCGGCATTGCTGCCCTCGCCGTCGGCCGCGCCGCAGGCAAACCAGCGGCACGACCAGTACGCCAGCGCATCGGCCAGCTCTCCGGCGTGGTTGGCGGCCAGTGCGTAGGCCGCGCGCAGCGGTCCATGAAACGCCGCTGCACCCGCACCTTGCATCAGCGTCGGCAGTGCCTGGGCCAGCACGTCGGTTGCGCCTTCGTTGTCGATCCACTCGCGCCACAGCGTGCGGTACGCCGGCCAGGCGCGGGGCTGGCCCAACAGCGCTCGCCACGCCTCGCCGGCGGGCCAGGGCTCGGCCGGCGGGGCGGCGTGCAGCTTCAGTGCATAGCGCTTGGCGAACTCGGCCAATCGCTCATCGCTCGCGCCGAGCCGTGCCAGCGCTGTCAGCGCCATCGGCAAATGGTTGGACAGACTGCTGCCGTACTCGGCATCCCAGCGCGCGGCCTGAAGGAGTTGAGTGCGGAGCGCAGCGGATTCGATGGTCACCATGACCCTGACCATAGCCGACACCGCATCCGGCGATGTCCGGCGTGCGTAGGTAGGATCGCGCGCTTTGATCTTGTCGATGCTGTTCATGCTCTTGCCCCGCCTCATGCTGCTGTTGTGCCTCACGCTCGCTGCGCAGAGCCCGCACGCTGCGCCCTTCACACCCACCGACGACCAACAGGTGCTCGAACGCGTGCCGGTGCGCGCCGGCAACCCGCGCGCGCGCGAGCTGCAAGCGCTGCGCGCCGCTGTGCAGCGCGAGCCGCGCAATGCCGGCGCGGCGGCGCAACTGGCGCGGCACTGGGTGGAGGATGCACTGGCCGATGGCGACCCGCGCTTCGTCGGCTACGCGCAAGCGGCGCTTGCGCCGTGGTGGAGCGAGCCTTCGCCGCCGCCCGCGGTGCGCGTGCAGCGGGCGGTGGTGCAGCAGTACGGGCACCACTTTACCGAGGCGCTGGCGGATTTGTCGGCCGCAACGACCGCCGAGCCGGAGAACGCCGAAGCCTGGGCGTGGCAAGCCGCGATCCACATGGTGCGCGCCGACTACCGCGCGGCACGCAGCGCGTGCGAAGGCTTGGCGCCGCTGACGAGCCTGCTCACGGCCACGGCGTGCGAGGCCTATGTCGATTCGCTGACAGGCGGCGCTGCGCAGGCGGCGAGTGAGCTGGGCGATGCCCTCGGTCTGGCCGACAAGGACACGTCGGCCGCAGAGCGCGTCTGGGCTTTGACGCGGCTGGCAGAAATTGAAGAACGGCGTGGCGAGTGGGTTGCGGCCGAGGCGGCGTTTCGCGAAGCGCTGACGTTGAACGTCGCCGACGTGTACCTGCTGTCGGCGTACGCTGATTTCCTGCTCGACCGTGGCCGCGCCGCCGATGTGCTCGTGCTGCTCAAGGACCGTGGCCGCGCCGACGTGCTGCTGCTGCGCCTGGCGCTCGCTGCAAAGGCGGTGAACGATCCGCGTGCCGCCACCTGGGCCAACGAGTTGTCTGCGCGCTTCGATGCCGCGCGCGCCCGCGGCGATCGCACGCACGAGAAAGAAGAATCTCGCTTTGCGCTGGCGCTGCGCGGTGATGCCGAGCGCGCGCTGAAGCTCGCCCAGGCCAACCTCGAACAGCAGCAGCGCGAACCGGCCGACATGCGCGTGCTGCTCGAAGCCGCGCTCGCCGCGCGCTCGAGAGCTGCGGCGGCGCCGGCGCTGCAATGGCAGGACGTCAACAAGGTGGAGAGCGTGGTGCTGCGCGCGCTTGCCGAGCGCGTGAAGGCCTTGCCATGAGCGCCGCCGGGCCGTTCCCAGGGCGCTCGATCCCCCTCGGGGGGACCGGCGCGCAGCGCCGTAGGGGGCACACATGAAGGCGCTCATCACGCTGCTGCTCGCGCTGCTGCTGCCCACTGCCTGGGCGCACAAACCGTCCGACAGCTACCTCACCGTCGAGGTCAAGGCCGCCGCCATCGAAGGCCAGTGGGACATTGCGCTGCGCGACCTCGACTTCGCGCTCATGCTTGACGCCGACGGCAACGGCGAGCTGACTTGGGGCGAGGTGCGCGCACGCCATGCCGACATCGCGGCCTACGCGTCACAGCGCCTCACAGTCACGGCCGAAGACAAACCCTGCACGCTCGAAGTCGGCGCGCAGCAGATCGACGAGCACACTGACGGCAGCTACTCGGTGCTGCCGTTGACGCTGCAATGCGAAGCGGCGTCGCCAACGCGCGTGGCGCTGACGTACACGCTGTTCGCCGACCTCGACCCGCAGCACCGCGGTTTGTTGAACCTCGCTGCCCGAGGCGCTTCACGCAGCGCCGTGCTCGGCCCGCAGCAGGCAATGCAGAGTTTCGAGCTCGGCGAAGTCAACCGCTGGCGCCAGTTCGTGGACTATGTGCGCGAAGGCGTGTGGCATATCTGGATCGGCCTCGATCACATCCTGTTCCTGCTCTCGCTGCTGCTGCCGTCGGTGCTGCTGTGGCAGGGGGCGACAAAAAAGTGGCAGGCGGTGAACAGTTTTCGAGAGGCTTTCGTCGATGTGCTCAAGGTCGTCACGGCCTTCACGCTGGCGCACTCGATCACGCTGTCGCTGGCCGCGCTCGGCATCATCGAGCTGCCGTCGCGCTGGGTCGAATCGGTGATCGCCGCATCGATCGTCGTTGCCGCGTTGAACAACGTCTGGCCGAGGGTCATCGGCCGGCTGTGGATGGTCGCCTTCGGCTTCGGCCTCGTTCACGGCTTCGGCTTCGCCTCGGTGCTGGCCGATCTCGGCCTGCCGCGCGATGCCCTGGTGCTGGCGCTCGTCGGCTTCAACGTCGGCGTTGAACTCGGCCAGTTCGCCATCGTCATCGTCTTCCTGCCACTGGCCTACGCTCTGCGGCGCAGCTTTTTCTATCGGCGTTGGGTGATGGTCGGCGGCTCGGTGCTGATCGCGCTGCTGGCCGCGGTGTGGCTGGTAGAGCGGGCGTTCAAGGTGACGCTCATCGGCGCCTGATGACGATGCGTCAGTGCGCGACGCTGCCGCGGGCCGCCCATGCTCGCGCGTGCAGCACGATGCTGCCGTCGGGCTGCATCGGCATGTTCTCGCGCAAGTGGTCGCGAAGGCGCTCACGTGTCGAGGCCGACAGACTCATGGCATGCGCCGGTGCGGGGCCTTGACCGCCGAGGAACGGCTCCCAGTAGTCGGCGAAATCCGCGAAGTGCATCGTGATGTCGAGGGCTGCCACATCCACCCGCTGCAAACCGGCCTCACGGAAAGCCGACGCCAGCGCATCGGGATGACAGATCGGGAACCGTTCTCCCTGATCCTGTCCGGGGGCCAGCAGACCGAGTCGCAAGGCTGCGTTCCAGTAGGTGCGGATCATCTCCATCTTGTCGGCGTAGCTCCAGACGCAAGCCGCCGCGAGGCCGCCGCTTGCCGTGACGCGGGCCATTTCGCGCAGCGCGGCGAGCGCATCCGGCACGAAGTTCAACACCAGCGCCGACACGGTCACGTCGACGGCTGCATCGGCCTGCGGCAACGCGCCCGCCGCGGCACGGCGCAGGTCCACGTGGGCTGGAAGTCGGCTCCTGGCCGTGGCGAGGAATCCCTCGGACGGATCGACGCCGGCGAGCGCGCCGGGCGCAGCGATGTCGAGGATCGTCGTGCACAGCGCACCGGTGCCGCAGCCCACGTCGAGCCAGCGCCGCCCAGGCGGCACGTCGAGCCACTCCAGGAAGCGCGGCGCCAGCAGCCGGCTCCAGCGGCCCATGTAGCGCTCATAGGCATCGCCGCTCTGCCACTTGTCGGTCGTCGTTGTCATGCTGGCCTCACTTGCCGAGGATGTGTTGGGCCACCATCGCGGCGCAGGGGAACTCCGGTTGCATCGGTGTGTTGATCAGTTGCTTCCACGCCCCACTTCGAATGCATAGGTGATGAACTGACTCTCCCAGCGCGTCGCGTCGGTGGCAGAGAGCTGCAACTCGGTGCCGCGCAGCAGCCATCGCCCCGGCAGCGGCAGCTTGGCGCGGATGCGGCCGTCGGCGTCGGTGCGGTGCCACAGGCCGAGGGGCGAGCGTTCGTTGATCAACTCGACCGGAAAGTCGGGAAGCGGCTTGCCTTCGCGCAGTACCTGGAACACGGCCTCGCTGCCAACCGCGAGCGCGCCACGCGGTGACACGCGCAGCGCGTCCATCGCGGTGCCTGTCGGTTGTGACGACGCATCGGCGCCAACGTCGATGCGGGCGCTCTTGGTGTAACGCTCTTTGAACGGCAGGCCGCGCGCCTTGAGGTCAGCCCACGCAGCGAGTGCGGCAACGCTGGGGCGGATCTCCTTGAAGTAGATCTCGATCTTGTCGGCTGGCAGGTCGAGGTCGAACGGCTGCAACTGCATGAAGCAGGTTAGCGGCTCGGGGCCGACACGATCCTTCGAGCGCAGCAGTGTGGCCTTGTCGGTGAAGCGAAGCTTGTCCAGACTGCGCGCCTTGCCGTCGGCGGCAACACAGCCGCTCTTGACGAAGAACTTGTCATCGACAGCGATTTCGTTGACCGGGAAGCGATTGCCGGTGCCCAGAGCGAGACCACCGTTTGGCAACGCCTCGAACCACGTGTCGTGCGCCGAAGCCGGGCCGGCGAGCGCCAGCCCAACGATCAGCCAGTGAATTCTGTTCATGGTTAAAAGCGCAGTGCCAGGGTCAATCGAGCCGAACGGGGTTCCGCGGGATGCACATGCCGGTCTGCCACCGGCGCGGCTTCACCCGGCAGTTGCGACTCATAGTAGTACTGGATGTCGTTGACCTTCTTGTTCAGCAGGTTGAAGACATCGAGCGTGGCTTCGACGTTCCGGCTGAACTGATAGCCCAGACGCAGGTTCGTCGTCGTCGAGGCGAACGAGCGCACGCTGTTGTCTTCGATCAGCGCGCCAGGCCCCAAATGGCGCAGTTGCAGGCTTGCCGACCACGGCCCCAGGTTGCGCACGGTGGCAGCGATGGAGGCTACGCGGTCGATCGAGTTCGGGATGCGGTCGCCTCCTCTGAAGCGCGCGTGTGTCCACGCCAGGTCGGCGTCGAACAACAGCCATGGCAGCGGGATGTAGCGGTTGTTCCACTCGATGCCTTTGCGCGTCGAAGCGCCGCTTGCTTCGGTGGCTCCGGCGTCGCCGACGTAAACGAGCTCGGAGTCGAAGTCCAACTTCCACAAGGCGATCGAGCTTTGCAGGCCCTTGATGGCCTCGGTGCGGGCGCCGATCTCAAAGCCGCGCGAGGCGACGAGCGGCGGCACGGTGTCCACCGGGTCGCCGGTTTTCGGGTCGATCGCAGCCGTGGTGCCGCGCGCGTCGTTGCTGTGCAGGCCGCGGCCGGCGTTGAAGAAGAGCTCGGTCTTGTTGAACGGGCCGGCGATGAGACTCAGCTTGGGCGACACCTGCGTGTCGCTCGAAGAGCCGCTGTTGGCAGCCAGGGTCAGCGCATTGACGGAGTTACGCACATGGTCAGCGCGCACGCCGACAATGGCGCGCAAGGTGTTCGGCAGCAGGTCCACCGACGACTGTGCATAGACGCCGATCAAGGTTTCGCGCAGCTTGTCTTCGCGCACGGTGGTCGTGATTTGCCGCGCCACACTGTCGAACAGGCCGACGCGCGCGCGGTCGTGGCGCAGCGCCGCGCCGACCTCGCTCTTCGCATCGAGGCTGCCGAGCTTGTGGTCGAAGCTCTGGCTGGCGTCAAGGCCGAAGATGCTGCGCTTGTCGGCTTGCTTGAACTGGTCGCCGGCGGCGCCGCGTTCGAGCTCGTAGGTGAAGTTGGAGTTGAGGTCGAGCTCGTAGCGGATGGCGTAAGCCGAGAACTTGCTGCGGCCGAACGCGCCGTCGTTGCGCCACTCGCCCGAGACGCTGTAGCGAGAGGTATCGCCGCCGGTGGTCGGGTCGAGCGAATCGAAGCGGCCGATCAGGCCCGAGTCGATCGCGCGTTGCGGCACCTGGTCGGTGGCCGTCCAGCGCGATTTGTAGGCCATCGCGCTCGCGCTCCAGCCGCGCGCGGCGGTGCCGCCGGCGAG
Organism: Burkholderiales bacterium; assembly: GCA_031413095.1. Classification (GTDB taxonomy): domain Bacteria; phylum Pseudomonadota; class Gammaproteobacteria; order Burkholderiales; family Burkholderiaceae_C; genus CADEEN01. The sequence goes on from JANOEG010000178.1 coordinate 7,495, forward strand.
CGTGAACACCGCGTTCTCCTTCTTCAGGTTTTCGGGCACGGTCCAGGGGCCGTCGTTGCGCTGCACTTCCACCGCGCCGAGCAGCGAGACCTCGGGCGCGACGGCAAACGACGCGCCGCCGACGCCGCGGCGAAAGCCGTTCTCGCCGAGCGTGAACTGCGCGAACGGCGCGTCGAACTGGCGCAGGTAGACGATGTCGGCCGAACCGGCCGAGGAGAAGTCGCCGTTGCTCGCGAAGTACGGGCCCTTGCGGTACTCGATGCGTGACACCAGCTCCGGCATCAGAAAGTTCAGGTCGGTGTAGCCCTGCCCGTGGCCGTGGCTCGGCATGTTGACCGGCATGCCGTTGATGCGCGTCGCGAAGTCGGTGCCGTGGTCGAGGTTGAAGCCGCGCAGGAAATACTGGTTGGCCTTGCCGTCGCCCGAGTGCTGCGTGACGATGAGGCCTGGCACGAACTCGAGGATTTCACCTGGGCGCAGCGCAGGCCGGCTCTTCAGCAGGTCGCGGTTGATGACGCCTTGCGACGCGGCGTCGGAGCTGCCGACGGCGTTGTTGTAGTGGCCAGTGACGGTGATCGATTGGGTGGAAGGTTGCGCGTGAGCGCCAATGGCTGCGCACGCGGCCAAGGCGAGGCCGGCGCGCCGGAACGGGGGGTGCATGGGCAAACTCCTGCAAACAAAGGCTGAACCGCCGCGCGGTCAACGCACGGCGAGTGGCGTGAAGACGCTCAGCTCTGTTGGGGAGGTCGCAGCAACAACGCCGGGGTGGCGGTGCGCCATGCCCAGGCCGGCGCAGCGCGCCAGACATGGCGGCGTGTGCCAGTTGAAAAGCGCAAGGCGCCGACGGCCATCAGCGCCAGCGCGGCGGTGAGGGCAAAGGCGCTAGCGTCGAACTCGAGCTCTTGCCCCGCTGGCAGCACGCTCGGATCGGTGTGCGCATGGTGGTGGCGCTCGGCGTCGCCATGTCGATGCTCATGATGCGCCGCCGTCTCGCCGTGCCGATGCAACGGGCCCAGGCCTAGCGCCTGCGCCGCGCCGATGCCCTGCACGAACACGATCGCTGCCAGCCACACCGCCAACAGCCGCAGCAGGTCGGCGGCGGTGGAGCGGGGATGCGGGGCGAGTGTCATGACGGCGGTGATTGTCGAACATGATACGCAGCCCGTCACACCGCGGATGCAAGCGCCTTATCCAGCGCATCGACGAACAGCCTGGCCACGTCGATGCCGGCCTGCTGCGTGATCTCCTGAAACCCGGTCGGGCTGGTGACATTGATCTCGGTCAGGCTGTCGCCGATGACGTCGATGCCCATCATCAACAGGCCGCGCGGCGCCAGTGCGGCGCCAATGCCACGGGCAATTTCCATGTCGCGCGCCGACAGCTTCTGCGCCACCCCCTTGCCGCCCGCCGCGAGGTTGCCGCGGATCTCGCTGCCCTGCGGAATGCGCGCCAGGCAGTACGGCACCGGCTCGCCGCCGATGACGATGATGCGTTTGTCGCCCTTGTCGATCTCGGTCAGGTACTTCTGCGCCATCACCGTCACAGCGCCCTGCTGGTTCAGCGTTTCAATGATCGAGCCGAGGTTCAGGCCGTCGGCGCCGACGCGGAAGATGCCCATGCCGCCCATGCCGTCGAGCGGTTTCAGGATGATGTCGCGGTGCTCGGCATGGAAGGCGCGCAGCGCAGAAGCCTCGCGCGTGACGATCGTCGGCCCGATGAATTGCGGGAACTCGAGGATGGCGAGCTTTTCCGGATGGTCGCGCAGAGCCGCCGGCTTGTTGAAGACACGCGCGCCTTCGCGCTCGGCCTGCTGCAGCAGGTGCGTGGCATAAAAGTATTCGCTGTCGAACGGCGGGTCCTTGCGCATCAGCACCGCGCCCACGTCAGCCAGCGCGAGATCGCGTGTTTGCGACACGCTGAACCAGTCGTGCGCGTCGCCTGTCAGCGTGAGTTGCCGCGCCGCAATCGCCGTGACGCGCCCACCGCGCCACCAGACAACCTGCCGCGGCTCACACGCCCACAGCGTGTGGCCGCGGCGCGCAGCCTCGCGCATCATCGAGAACGTGGTGTCCTTGTATGTCTTGAAGTGCTCGAGCGGGTCGGCGATGAAGAGCATGTCCATCAGGAGGATCCTTTCGGCCGCCACTGTTGCACAACCAGCGCGATCGCGCCGGCGACGACACCCCAGAAGGCCGAGCCGATGCCGGCGAGCGTGACGCCCGAGAGCGTGACGAGGAAAGTCAGGATCGCTGCGTCGCGGTGCTTCTCGCTTTGCAACGCCGACGCCAGGCCACCGGCAATCGTGCCCAACAGCGCCAGGCCCGCGACGGCCAACACCAGCTCGCGCGGAAAGGCCTGCAGCAGGCCGATGACGGCGCCGCCGGCCAGGCCGATCACGAGGTAGAACACACCCGCCATCACCGCCGCGGTGTAGCGCTTGGCCGGGTCGGTGTGCGCTTCGGGGCTCATCGCAATCGCCGCGGTGATCGCGGCGAGATTGAACGCGTAGCCGCCGAACGGCGCCAGCAGTACGGTGGCCGCGCCCGTGGCGGTGATGCTGTGCGAGACCGGCGTGATGTAGCCGGCGGCACGCTGCGCCGCCACGCCGGGCAGGTTCTGCGACGCCATCGTGACGACGAACAGCGGCAGCGCCACGCTGATCAGTGCG
>JANOEG010000179.1:0-4428 GCA_031413095.1 Burkholderiales bacterium
AGATGCACCTGAACTCGGCCGTGCTCGGCTTCTCGCCCTTCGTCGACACCGACGTGCTGCGCAAGACCGCGATCCTGTTCAACGACGAGTTCCCGCACTCGACGGTGCAGTGCCTGGGCTGGATCGATGGCGAGATCCTCGACACCCAGTTGCCGGCGGCAGTACCGAAGTTCGTGCTGCGCGCGGCGGGCAACCGCGCCGTCGGTTTCTTCGCCACCACCGAGGACGGTTCGCACGTCGAGAACCGCATCGTCAGCTGCGCTGGCACCGGCACGCCGGTGATGGACTATGAAGTCGCCCGCATCGACCCGGCATGGCGCGAACATCGCGCGCTGGTACACGCCTTCATCGCCCGCCTGCTGCACGCCGGGCTGGCCGGCGTCGACAAGTTCATGGGCATGGCGGGCACAGCCCACGCGCTCGGCAGCCTCGTCACCGGCAACGACCCCGCCACTTCGGTCGTCGATGCCGACGGCCGCGCACACGGCTTCACCAACCTGTACGTCGGCGACGGCAGCGTCCTGCCGCGCTCTAGCCGCGTCAATCCCGCGTTGACGATCTACGCCTGGGGACTGAGACTGGGCGAACACTTGGTCGCTCGCAGACGCGATCCGACGAATTCTTTGCCGGTTGCCTGAACCGGCAAGCGGAGGGGCATCGAAGTCACACCCCGAGTGTGGTGCGCATTCGGCCGGGGAAGGCGCTGCGGCGCCTGACATGCCGGTCTCGGCGCCGATGTCGTTGTCGGCCAACTCGACGAATGGCGTCGGCGTGGTGGACAGCCCAGTGCACACGGGCAGTTTGAGGGCGTTGTCCTGGGGTTTGCCCGTGCGACCGCGTTCCGGAGCGCCATCCCGGAAACCCCGGGAAGAGGCCAACCGAGTGGCCGTTGAAGCCGGCACCCGCGGCGAAAGAAGCTGGGGTCACGCGCTGGACGATCAGGCCGCTTGCGGCATCGACGAACGGGAAGGTGAGCGTGGCAGCTCCCGCGCCGGCAGCTCGAGGTTGCCTGTGCATGCGCTCGATGACCGACGGATGCGATCAATGAACGTTGGCTTGAGGTTCGAAGATTGATCTTTGACCCAGCGCCATTGTTCGAGCATCGGTCAAGCTCGACCGTCGGCTGCGGTGCATTGCGGGCGGTCGTGAGGCTGGGGAGACGGTCGGTTGTGGGCCGGGCGGCGGTTGATGTCCCAGGAAGTGGTGTAAGTCTTTCGCTGCGCGGCAAGGCGCGCAGGGCGTAGCCCGAAGCGGCTTGCCGCGCAGCGGCGGCGGCCGTCCCGATCGAGGTGGCCATCGTGAGCCCGGATAAGGTTGAGGTGCGACCCATCCACCTTGATCTGAGGAAACCACGATGACCAACGCCACTATGGCACTTGCCGAACTCGCCGAGAAGGGAGCCGACATCGACGTGCTGCGCCAGATGGTGCAGTTCATGGCCCAGCGCCTGATGGAACTCGATGTCGAAGGCCGCTGCGGCGCCGGCTACGACGAGAAGAACGCCGAGCGCATCAACAGCCGCAACGGCTACCGCGAGCGAACCTGGGACACGCGCGCGGGCAGCGTCGAGCTCAAGATCCCCAAGCTGCGCCAAGGCAGCTACTTCCCCGAGTTCCTGGAGCCCCGGCGCACCGCCGAGAAGGCGCTCACCGCCGTGATCCAAGAAGCCTACGTGCAAGGCGTCTCCACCCGCTCTGTGGATGACCTGGTCAAGGCGCTCGGGATGAGCGGCGTGTCCAAAAGCCAGGTGTCGCGCCTGTGCGGCGAACTCGACGAACGCGTGGGCGCGTTCCTGAACCGCCAAATCGAGGGCGACTGGCCGTACCTGAGGATCGACGCCACGTACGTCAAGACGCGCGAGGCCGGGCGCATCGTGAGCGTGGCGGTGATAGTGGCGGTGGGCGTGAACACCGAAGGCCAGCGTGAGGTGTTGGGCCTGAAGGTCGGCGCGTCCGAAGCCGAGCCCTTCTGGACCGAGTTCCTGCGCAGCCTGAACCGGCGTGGACTGCGTGGCGTCAAGCTGGTAATCAGCGACAGCCACGAGGGCATCAAGGCCGCAACGTCGAAGGTATTGGGCCACCTGGCAGCGTTGCCGCGTGCACTTCATGCGCAACGCCCTGGCTCACGCAGGCAAGACGCAGCGGCGCATGGTCAGTGCGGCCATCGGCACGGTGTTCGTGCAGGACTCGGCCGATGCGGCGCGCACGCAGTGGCGAAGCGTGGCCGATCAACTGAGAAGCAAGTTCCCTAAGCTCGGCACGCTGATGGACGACGCCGAGAACGACGTGCTGGCGTTCATGACGTTCCCGCGCGCGCACTGGACGCAGACCTACAGCACCAACCCGCTCGAACGATTGAATGCCGAGATCAAGCGCCGAACGAACGTCGTGGGCATCTTCCCCAACGACGCGTCGATCACCAGACTCGTCGGCGCCATGATGCTCGAGCAGAACGACGAGTGGTCGCTCAACAGGCGCTACATGCAACTTGAGGGACTGCAGACCGTCAGCGATACTGTTCCTACTTGGCTGCCCGCTGTGGCTCGCTGAGTACCGCGCATCTCAGCTCCTCCGGACTGTGGACTTACACCATGCGCTGGGACACGACCGCCACCACCGGTGCCGACATCGACGGCGGGCCCAGTGCCTGGGACGCATCGGGCGTCACCAGGCCCGTGTAGCGGACCTTGTCCGCGATCTGCTGCGCTCCCGGCAGCGTGGCCTCGATCCGGATGAGCGCCGGATCCCCCGTACACCAGCACCAGGTCGTACCAGGCGTGCGCAGCGGCCATCGACTCCGCCAGGCTCTGCGGCTTGCGCCCTTCCTGCAGGATGTCGCGGATCGAGCTAACGGTGAGCGGTCGCCAAGGCGCAGCGCGAGCGGCCTGCATCAGCGGCTCGAGCTCCAAGCGCAGCTGACGGCGACCGAACGGGTAGGTCTCGGTCATCAGGGCATCCGGCTGCAGGCGCCCGAGAAGCGCCAGCAGTGCGTCGCGCCGGCGCTGCCGATGCGCGTCGGTGACAGGGGTGCCGTCGAGCGCGACCAGGCGCTCGAAGGCGGAACCGTCGGAGCGCAGCGGTTCCAGGAAGGTGACCTCCAGGCCGCGCAGATCGAGGCTGCGCGGCACGCTGCCGCCCCAGGCCAGGTGCACCCTCGCGCCGGCGTTCGCCAGCGCCCGGGCAATGCGCGTGGCCCGGAACACATGCCCGATGCCCAGCAAATGCTGGACATAGAACAGCACCGTGCTCATGACTTGGCGCGCCGCGGGATCCCCACCACGGCGGCGAGTCGCTCGTGCAGCGCACCGAACGTCGCGCGGTGGGTAAACTGCGCGTGCACCCGCCGCTGGCCGGCCGCGCCCAGTCTCTCGCGCCGTTCGTGGTCACGCCCGAGGGCGAGCAGCGCATCGGCCAGCGCCTGCGGCTGCTCAGCCGGCACGAGGCAGCCGTTGATGCCGTCCTCGACCAGTTCCGGGATGCCCGACACCGGTGTGGAGATCACCGCCAGCCCCTGGCTCAACGCCTCGACGATGACGTTCGGCAGGCCGTCGCGATCCCCCGACGCGTCGACCCGGCACGGCAGTGCGAACAGGTCGGCATCGCGGTAGGCCGCGCGCACATCCTGTTGCGGCAGCGCTCCGGCGAAGCGGCAGCGGTCGGCCAGGCCGAGCGAGCGCGCGAGCTCGGCCAGTTGCCCCTTCAACGGGCCGGCGCCGATGTGCGTGAAGTGCCAGTGGAAATCCGGCGGCAGCAGCGCGAGGGCGCGGATCAGGGTGTCCAGCCCCTTCTTCGCGACCGCACGTCCGACCGCCAGGATGTGCACCGGCGCGGCCGCCGCATCGCCGCGGCGCGCGGCACGCGCCGGCGCCGGCGGGAAGCGCTCGATGTCGATGCCGTGGTACACGAGCGCCACCTTGGGCGCCGCCGCCGCGGCATGGCGCGTGAGTTCGGCATGGCCGGAGCGGGTGCAGGTCACGCACCAGCGGCAGTCGGCGAGCTTTTCCGTCAGCTCCCAGGCCGGCGTCGTCCAGATGTCCTTGGCGTGCGCCGAGATCGCGAACGGCAGCCCCGCCATCAGCGCGGCATAACGCGCCGCGGAACTCGGCGTGTGGATGAAGTGCGCATACAGCATCGCCAGCGCCGGCGCCGCCTCGGCGGCGATCACCAGCCCCTGGCCGAAACGGCGGATCCGGTTCGGGGTCGGGTCACGGCGCAGGTCGCGCAGGAACACCCGGCGTGCGGCGCTGTAGCCCGGCAGGCGGCGCGCGGCGCGCCAGGCCCGCCAAACCCGCAAGGGCTCGTGCAGCAGGTACTCCGGCAGGTAAAGCACCGGGGCACGGATCTCGCGGTGGATCGGGTGCGTCGTCCCGTCGTTCGGGTGGCGCAACGAGATGATGCGCAGGTCGAATCCGGCGCGCTCGAGTTCGAG
>JANOEG010000180.1:0-6591 GCA_031413095.1 Burkholderiales bacterium
GTTGGCGATGTAGCGCAGATAGCCCTTGAACATGCTCGCGTTCAGGCCGAGCACGCCACGCGGCATGGTGTCTTCGGCGTAGCGGTACTCGAGCTCGACCGCCTTCTGGAACAGGTCCTTGATCTCGGTCTTGAACTGCGCCGTCCAGAGGTGCGGGTTCTCAAGCTTGATCTGGTTGATCAGGTCGATGCCGAAGTTGCAGTGCATCGACTCGTCGCGCAGGATGTACTGGTACTGCTCTGCTGCGCCGGTCATCTTGTTCTGCCGCCCCAGCGCCAGGATCTGCGTGAAGCCGACGTAAAAGAACAGGCCTTCCATCAGGCAGGCGAAGACGATCAGGCTTTTCAGCAGCGTTTGGTCATCTTCCGGCGTGCCGGTGTGGAAGTGCGGGTTGCTGATGGCCTCGATGAACGGGATCAGGAACTGGTCCTTCTCGCGGATCGACGAGACCTCGTTGTAGGCGTTGAAGATCTCGCTCTCGTCCAGACCGAGCGACTCGACGATGTACTGATAGGCGTGGGTGTGGATCGCCTCCTCGAAGGCCTGGCGCAGCAGAAACTGCCGGCACTCGGGCGCCGTGATGTGACGGTAGGTGCCGAGCACGATGTTGTTGGCGGCCAGCGAATCGGCGGTGACGAAGAAGCCGAGGTTGCGCTTGACGATGCGGCGCTCGTCTTCGGTCAGGCCGTTGGGATCCTTCCAGGTCGCGATGTCGCGCGACATGTTGACCTCTTGCGGCATCCAGTGATTGGCGCAAGTGGCGAGGTACTTTTCCCAGGCCCACTTGTATTTGAACGGCACCAACTGGTTGACGTCGGTCTGGCCGTTGATGATGCGCTTGTCGGCAGCGTTGACTCTGCGCGTGCTCGCCGCGACAACGATGGGTTGCGCGGCTGGTTTCGCTTCGACAGATTTAACAGGAGACGCTGCCAGGGACCGCGATTCAATGACTGAATTCATCAGCATTGGCTCCGGCGGAATGCTCGCGGAGCGCGGTTGTGGCGTCGTCTTGCTGTGGATATTTTCTTCCCAGACCAACATGTGTTCGGGTACTTCCTATGGCAGAGAATTATGTGAGTGTTGCGCGCGAACACCAAGCACTTCTTGACATTCGCGCGCTCGCGTTGTTGCGCTCACGCATCGTGAAAACGCATTGTGTTCATCGCCGATGCGATTCGAAATTCACTGACAGGCTTCGCAAGAACTCATTGGCACGCTTCGCATGTGGGATCGTCGACGCCGCAAAACTTCACGTCGGTCGATGGCATGTCATTGAGTTGCGCGCGCGCTTGCGCAGCAGCCGTCTCGAGCGCCGACAACGCTGCGCCACTGCTCGCACCACCGGAGCTCACCGCGTTGTGGCGGCTCTTCGTCACCGTGCTCATCTCGACATGCGTCGCCGCTTTCGTGCGCAGGTAGTAAGTTGTCTTCAAGCCGCGCAACCAAGCCAGCTTGTAGGTGTCGTCAAGCTTTTTGCCCGACGCGCCGGCAATGTAGATGTTCAACGACTGCGCCTGGTCGATCCACTTCTGGCGGCGCGATGCGGCCTCCACCAACCACGGCGCTTCGATCTCGAACGCGGTGGCATACAACGCCTTCAGCGACTCGGGCACGCGGTCGATCGGGCGCAGCGAACCTTCGTAGTGCTTCAGGTCCATCACCATCACGTCGTCCCACAGGCCGAGCGCTTTCAAGTCGCGCACCAGGTACTCATTGACGACGGTGAATTCGCCGGACAGATTCGACTTGACCGACAGGTTGCCGAAGCTCGGCTCGATCGACGCATCGACGCCGATGATGTTGGAGATCGTCGCCGTCGGCGCAATCGCCACGCAGTTGCTGTTGCGCATGCCGTGCTCGGCGATGTGCGCGCGCAGCAAACTCCAGTCCAAGGTCTCACTGGTATCGACCTCGACATAACCACCGCGCTGCTCGGTCAACAGCTTGAGCGAATCCTGCGGCAGGATGCCGCGGTCCCACAGGGAACCAGGGTAGCTCGAGTAACGCCCACGCTCGGCCGCCAGTTCGGTTGATGCGAAGTAGGCGTGGTAGCACACGGCCTCCATCGAACGGTCCGCAAACTCGATGGCTTCGGCGCTCGCGTACGGCAACTTCAACTCGTATAGGCAATCCTGAAAGCCCATGATGCCGAGGCCGACCGGACGGTGGCGCAGGTTGCTGTCGCGCGCCTTCTTGACCGCGTAGTAGTTGATGTCGATGACGTTGTCGAGCATGCGCATCGCGGTGGCGACGGTCTTCTTCAGCTTGACCTGGTCGATAGCGCCGTCCTTCAAATGCTGGACGAGATTGACCGAGCCGAGGTTGCAGACCGCGATCTCGCTCTCGTTGGTATTGAGCGTGATCTCAGTGCAGAGATTCGACGAATGGACGACGCCGACATGCTGCTGCGGGCTGCGAACGTTGCAGGCGTCCTTGAACGTGATCCACGGATGCCCGGTTTCGAACAGCATCGACAGCATCTTGCGCCACAGGTCCTTGGCCGGCATGCGCTTGAACAGCTTGATCTCGCCGCGGTCGGCCTTGGCTTCGTAGGCGTTGTAGGCGACCTCGAACTCTTTGCCGAACTTGTCGTGCAGGTCCGGGCAGTTCGACGGCGAGAACAGCGTCCAGTCACCACCGTCCATCACCCGCTTCATGAACAAGTCCGGAATCCAGTTCGCGGTGTTCATGTCGTGCGTGCGGCGGCGGTCGTCGCCGGTGTTCTTGCGCAGCTCCAAGAACTCTTCGATGTCGAGGTGCCACGTTTCCAGGTACGCGCAGACCGCGCCCTTGCGCTTGCCACCCTGGTTGACGGCCACAGCCGTGTCGTTGACGACCTTCAGGAACGGCACCACACCCTGGCTCTTGCCGTTGGTGCCCTTGATGTACGAGCCGAGCGCGCGCACATTGGTCCAGTCGTTGCCCAGGCCGCCAGCGAACTTGGACAGCAGCGCGTTTTCTTTCAGCGCCTCGTAGATGCCGTCGAGATCGTCGGCCACCGTCGTCAGGTAGCAGCTCGACAACTGCGAGCGCTGCGTGCCGCTGTTGAACAGCGTCGGCGTGCTGCTCATGAAGTCGAAGCTCGACAGCACTTCATAGAACTCGATCGCGCGCGCTTCGCGGTTGATCTCGTTCAAGGCCAGGCCCATGGCCACGCGCATGAAAAACGCCTGCGGCATCTCGATGCGCGCTTCGTCGATGTGCAGGAAGTAGCGGTCGTACAGCGTCTGCAGGCCAAGGTAGTCGAATTGCAGATCGCGCCCGGCCTTCAGCGCCGCGCCGAGCTTGGCCAGGTCGTACTGGGCGAGCTTCTCGTCGAGCAGTTCGGCGGCGATGCCCTTCTTGATGAAGCCCGGGAAATACTCGGCATAGCGCGTGGTCATCTGCGCCGGCAGCACTTCTTCGCCGAGGATCTCGCGGCGGATCGTGTGCAGCAGCAGGCGCGCGGTGGCACGTGTGTAGGCTGGCTCCTTCTCGATCATCGTGCGCGCGGCCAGGATCGAAGCCTTGTAGACCTCGTCGATCGGCACGCCGTCGTACAGGTTGCGCCGCGTCTCGGCCAGGATCGGATCGGGCTTGACGTCGGCACCCAGGTCCGAGCAGGCCGATTCGATCAGCCCTTGCAACTTGGCCTCGTCGAGCGGTACACGTTGGCCACGATCAATGACGGTCAGCGTCGACGCCGCCGGCTTGACCTCGACCTTGGCCTGCTTGGCGCGTTCCTGCGAGCGGCGCTCGCGGTAGAGCACATAGGCGCGCGCCACCTCGTGGTGGCCACTGCGCATCAGGCCGAGTTCGACCTGGTCCTGCACGTCTTCGATATGGAACGTGCCGCCACCCGGACGCGAGCGCAGCAACGCTCGCACCACCGCCTCCGTCAACCCTTCGACCGTCTCGCGCACGCTGGCCGACGCAGCGCCCTGCGTGCCGTGCACAGCCAGGAACGCCTTCATCAGAGCCACGGCGATCTTGTTCGGCTCGAAGACCACGACCGCGCCGTTGCGGCGAATGATCTGGTATCCCTGGTAGGCGCTGGCGTTTGACTTGGCGCCGGGGGCGATGTCGGAAACAAAAGGCTGGGATGACGTCGGGCTGGTGACGACAGTCTGCATGTGAAAACTCCGGTTCGATGGGGTCGGTCGCTGCGGAAGCGGCGCGACAGTTCAATGACTGATCAGCATGCGCCGCGTGCAACGCCGACATGCAGAACGACTGAAAGGTTGTGGAAAAGGTGTGGGGAGCCGGTGGAGTGTCAGTGCACAACAAGCACTACATCTAGGGTCCAACGTGTATTACAGCACTACCCGTAGTGTACGAGCGTCCGGGGTACTACCCATAGCGCCGCTTTGATTCAATTTGTTTTGGCGGCATCTTCAGCGATGGCCAACCGGCCGCGCAACGCACGCGCGAGCCGCGGCCACTCGAAGCGCGCGCCCGGATCCGCCTTGCGTGCCGGCGCCACGTGCTCGTGGCCCACTACCTCGGCCAGCGGGTAGTGAACACGCAACGCGTTCAACAGCCGAAGCAGTGCGCGGTACTGCGCGCGCTCGAAGCGTTCGCCTTCAAGGCCTTCGAGCTCGATGCCGATCGACCAGTCGTTGCAGTTCTCGCGGCCGCGCCATTGCGACGTGCCGGCATGCCAGGCGCGCTGGTCGCAGGACACGAACTGCACGATCTCGCCATCGCGGCGAATGAAGAAATGCGCCGAGACGCGCAGAGCGCTGATCTGCTCGAAGTACGGATGCGCTGATGCATCGAGCCGGTTGGTGAAGAAACGCTCGACGTGATCGGTGCCGTATGTGCCGGGTGGCAGGCTGATCGAGTGCACGATCGCCAATGTGACCCGCTCGCCCTCGGCCCGTGGGCCGAAGTTGGGCGAGCGCACGCGGCGCGCGTGGCGCCACCAGCCCGCGGCCCAGACAGCGCGCTTCAATCGTCCTGGCCCGACACCACCACGCCCAGCCGTGCCATGCGGTAACGCATCTGGCGCAGCGACAGGCCCAGGCTGGCGCCGGCCGCCGTGCGGTTGTTTCGGTGGCGTTCGAGTGCTCGGGCGAGGATGTCGCGCTCGACGCCATCGAGGTAGGCCTCGAGGTTGTCGGGCAGTGCGCCTTCGATCAGCGTCGCTGGTGCAGCGCGCAGCTGTTCGAGTCGCGCGTCGATCTGCGCCCGGTCGGTCGGCTCGACGGCGGGCACGTCGCCCAGGCCGAGGTCTTCGCGCGAGATGGTTTCGCCGCCGGACATCGCGACCGCGCGGTTGAGCAGGTTCTCGAGCTCGCGCACATTGCCGGGGAAGCCGTGATGGCCGAGGTCTTCGAACGCCTCGCGTGTCAGCGACGGCGGCGGCCACTGGCCGGCGTCGCGCGCGATGCGCTCCAACAGCGCGGCACAGATCGGGCCCAGGTCTTCGAGCCGTTCGCGCAGCGGCGGCACGCGGATCTGGATGACGTTCAAGCGATAAAACAGATCCTGCCGAAAGCGCCCGCCCTGCACTTCGGCGCCGAGATCCTTGTGCGTGGCGCTGACGATACGCACGTTGATCGGGGTTTCGGTCACAGCGCCGACCGGCCGCACCGAGCGCTCCTGGATCACACGCAGCAACTTGCTCTGCATGGCCAGCGGCAAGTCACCGATCTCGTCGAGAAACAGCGTGCCGCCCTGCGCCGCCTGCACGAAACCCTCGCGGTCTTCGTTGGCGCCCGTGAACGCGCCCTTGCGGTAGCCGAAGAACTCGGCTTCGAGCAGGTGCTCGGGAATGGCGCCGCAATTGACGGCAATGAAGGGCTGGCCAGCGCGCGCACTGACGTCATGAATCGCTCGCGCCACCAGCTCCTTGCCCGTGCCCGACTCGCCCTGCACCAGCGCCGGCGCCATGCTCTTGGCCACCTTTTCGATCAATCCGCGCACCTGGTGCATCGCCTGCGACTGACCCGACAAGCGCCGCAACGCGGCGGCCTGGGGCACCGCCCGCACGGGCGCGGCCGGCGGTGTTTCGATCGCGTCCGCCGCCGGTGCACCCTGGCGCGCGGCACCGGGCAAGCTCGATGGCACCACGGTCGGTGCACTCTGCGGCGTGCGGCCCAGCGCCGACGCCACGACGAGGCGGAACTGCCGCAAGTCCACTGGCTTGGTCAGGTAGTCGAAAGCGCCGGACTTCAAGGCCTCGACGGCATTTTCCGCCGACCCATAGGCAGTGATGACGACCGCCTTTTCACGCCGCTTGCCCTCGTCGAGGTAGGACAGCACATCGAGGCCCGAGCCGTCAGGCAGACGCATGTCGGTGATCACGGCGCTGTAGCTGCGCTCCTTCAACATCTGCAGCGCTTCTTCGACCGAGCCGGCGGTCTCGACCTCATAGCCTTCGCGCAGCAGCGTCAGCTCGTACAGCGTGCGCAGGTCCGGCTCGTCGTCGATGACGAGCAGGCTGTATTGGGACTGGGTGTTGGGTGTCAAGGCAGCAGGCGATCCTGGTTCGGCGCGACGGCGCTGGCCTTGGCCACGCGCAACGCCATCACGAATTCATTGCGGTGCTTCGCCCCGGGCGGATGCTGCCAGTAGTCGATGCTGCCGCCGTAGCGCTCGCACAGCTCC